>JADGHA010000243.1 GCA_019689695.1 Micromonosporaceae bacterium
CATCGGGGGCGGGCGGGTCACTGGCCAGTCGGCGCCGCCCGTACCAGGTGCGCCGCAGCCGCACCGTCAGCGAGTTGTCCCGCGACTGCATGACCAGCGCGATGATGGTCCGCTCGGACCATCGGCGCACCGGGAGCATCCGCAGATATGTCCACGGTGGACGGAGGATGGTGCCCAGCCAGCGCAGCGCGCGGTGCGGCCCGCCGTCGACGAGCGCGGACTGCAGCAGGCCCATCGCGTTCGCGCCCTTGCCGTAGCGCACCGGCTCGATGTGGGTCTGCGGGTCCGGGTGGAAGGAGCTGGTGATCGCCACCCCGTGCGTGTAGTCGATGCCGCGCCGGCGGGCCGCCCGCGCGGGCACCGCCGCACCGAGGATCGCCTCGGAGTTGGTCCGGGTCAGCGCGCCCAGCCGGGACGACAGGTGCGGCAGCGCGCCGTCGGCCTTCATCCGGTGCAGCAGCCGCTGCGTGCCCAGCGCCCCGGCCGCGAAGACCACCTCGTCGGCCGTGAAGACCTTCCTCGTCCGCCTGGCGAACCAGGCTCCCGTGCGTACCGTCTCGATCTCGTAGCCCCGGCTGCCCGTCGGCCGGACGGCGACCACAGTGGTCAGTGGATGGATCCGGACGCCGAGCCGCTCGGCGAACCAGAGGTAGTTCTTCACCAGGGTGTTCTTGGCGTTGTGCCGGCATCCGGTCATGCACGAGCCGCAGTGCCGGCAGCCGGCACGGTCCGGCCCGGCGCCGCCGAAGTAGGGGTCGGGCACGGTCTCGCCGGGCTGGCCGAAGTAGACGCCAACCGGGGTGGGGTGGAAGGTGTGGCCGACACCCATCCGCTCGGCCACCGCCCGCATCGCCCGGTCTGCCGCCGTCTCCACCTGGTACGTGGTGACGCCGAGCATCCGCTTGGCCTGGTCGAAGTGCGGCGCGAGCTCCTCCCGCCAGTCGGTGATGTCCCTCCACTGCGGATCGTCGTAATAGTCCGGCAAAGGGTCGTAGAGCGTGTTGGCGTACACCAGCGAGCCGCCCCCGACGCCGGCGCCGGAGAGGACGAGCACGCCGCTGGACTTCCTCCCGGAGCGCCCCCACCTCCGGCCCCCACCGCGCAGCAGGTCGATGCGCTGGATGCCGAAGCAGCCCAGCTTGGGCGCCCACAGGAAGCGGCGCACCCGCCAGGAGGTCTCGGGGAACTCGTGGTCGGCGAAGCGCCGCCCGGCCTCCAGGACGCCGACCTGGTAACCCTTCTCGGCCAGGCGCAGCGCAGCCACGCTGCCGCCGAACCCGGAGCCGATGACGACCACGTCATACCGCACCCCGGTATTCTTACCCGCCGGTAACTTAGGAGGGAAGGGGTGGCTGCGACCTCTTGTAGAGCCAGGCGTCGAACAGTGACCGCAGCGACTTGCCGGACAGCCGCTCGGCGAGCGCGATGAACTCGCCGGTGTCGCCGTTGCCGCCGCGCTTCTCGGCGGCCCAGGTCTTCAGGATCCGGAAGAACGTGTCGTCGCCGACGGTCATCCGCAGCGCCTGCAGGGTCATCGCCCCGCGCTGGTAGACCGCGCGGCTGAGCAGGTTGCCGGACCCGGGATCGCCCGCCGACACCCGCCAGATGGCGTCATTGCTGCGGCGGTACGCCAGGTCGAACGACTGCGCCACCGACGGCCCGCCCTGGTGCTCGTCCCACAGCCACTCCGCGTAGGTGGCGAAGCCCTCGTTGAGCCAGATGTCGCGCCACTGCCGCACCGAGACGCTGTCGCCGTACCACTGGTGGGCCAGCTCGTGCGCCACCACCCAGCTGGGGTCGACGGCACCGTCGAAGAAGTCCGGCCCGTACACCGGGCGGGTCTGGGTCTCCAGGGCGTAGCTGACACGCTCGTCGTCGATGACGATCCCGCCGTACGCGTCGAACGGGTACGGCCCGAACTTGGTGGCCAGGAAGTCGGTGATCTCGGTGGTCCGGGCCAGCGCGCGCTCGGCCGACCCGCCGGCCGGCAGCGAGGCGGCGACCGCGGTCACCACCGGCTTGCCGTCGTGCTCACCGGTGGTCACCCGGTAGTCTCCGATCGCCAGCAGGACCAGGTAGCTGGCCATCGGCGCCTTCTCGGCCCAGCGCCAGGTCGTCCAGCCGCCGCTGGTGCTGCGGCCGGCCAGCACGCCGTTGCTGAGCGCGCTGACCCCCTCCGGCACGGTCACCTCGATGGTGTAGGTCGCCTTGTCCGACGGGTGGTCGTTGACCGGGAACCAGGCGCTGGCCGACTCCGGCTCGCCGATCGCGACCGCGCCATCGCCCGAGCGCAGGAAGCCGCCGGTGACCTGGGCCGGGTTGATCGGCCCCGGCTGGCCGCCGTACGCGATGGTCACCGTGAAGCTCTTCCCCCGGGCCAGACCCCGGGCCGGCGTGATGACCAGTTCGCTCTTGTCCCGAACGCTGGTGGCCGCCATACCGTCCACAGTGACCGATTGCACGGTCAGCCCGGCGAGGTCCAGATTGAACCGGGACAGGTTCGCGGTGGCGGTGGCCTTGATGGTCGCGGTGCCGGTCAGCTGGTTGGCGGCCGGGTCGTAGCGCACCTTCAGCTGGTAGCTCGCCACGTCGTACCCGCCGTTGCCATAGGTCGAGAAGTACGGGTCGCCGGCGCCGGGCGCGCCCGGCTGGAAACCCGTGCCCGCGGCGCCGGCCGGAGTCGCCTGCGCGGCCGACGACGGTAGAGCAGCCGGGGAGCGCGCCGGGTCCGGGCCGCCGGAGCCGCAACCGGCCAGGGCCAGCACAACCGCGAGCGCCGCCACCTGCCTGCGCACCCGCAACCCTCCTGTTTTCAGCGGTCCAGGACCAGACCGACCTTCTGGAACTCCTTCAGGTCACGGTAGCCGCACTTGGCCATCGCCCGCCGCAGGCCGCCGAACAGGTTGAGCTGTCCCTCCGGATCGTCCGACGGACCGTACAGAATCTTCTCCAGCGACCCGAGCGGCTCACCGGCGACCGCGAACGAGCCGCGCGGCAGCTTCGGGTGGCTGGCCGCCGAGTGCCACCAGGCCCCGCCGGCCGGCGCAGACTCCGAACTGGACAGCGGCTCGCCGAGCATCACCGCGTCCGCCCCGCAGCCGAGGGCCTTGGCGATGTCCCCACTGGTGCGCAGGTCCCCGTCGGCGATCAGGTGCACGTACCGGCCGCCGGTCTCGTCCAGGTAGTCGCGGCGGGCCGCGGCCGCGTCCGCGATCGCGCTGGCCATCGGCACCCGGATGCCGAGCACCATGTCCGTTGTGGACCACTCGTCGGCGCCCACCCCGACGATCACGCCGGCCGCGCCGGTGCGCATCAGGTGCAGCGCGGTCTGGTAGTTGGTGCAGCCGCCGACGATCACCGGCAGGTCCAGGTCGGCGATGAACTCCTTGAGATTCAGCGGTTGGTCGGTGGTGGTGACGTGCTCGGCCGAGACCAGCGTGCCCTGGATGACCAGGATGTCCACGCCGGCGTCCAGGATCACCGGGGCGAGCTGCAGGGTGTGCTGCGGGGAGACCCGCACCGCCACGGTCACCCCGCCGTCGCGGATCTGCTCGACCCGCTCACCGATCAGCTCCGGCCGGATCGGCTCGGCGTAGACCTCCTGCAGCCGGCTGGTCGCCCGCTCCGGGTCGTCCAGCTCGGCCAGCTCCGCCAGCACCTTCGCCGGGTCCTCGTACCGGAACCACAGGCCCTCGACGTTGAGCACGCCGAGCCCGCCCAGCCGGCCCAGGTCGATCGCGGTCTGCGGGCTCATCGTCGCGTCCGAGGGGTGCGCCACGCAGGGGATCTTGAACTGGTACGCGTCCAGCTGCCAGGCGGTCGACACGTCGTCCACGTCGCGGGTGCGCCGGCTGGGGACGATCGCGATGTCGTCCAGGTGGTACCCCCGCTGGGCGGTCTTGCCCAGCCCTATCTCGACCAAGTCACGCACATGAGGCTCCTCAGCGGCAGTAATGCCTCAACGGGTGTGGTAGTTGGGAGCTTCGACGGTCATCTGGATGTCATGCGGGTGGCTCTCGGTCAGCCCCGCCGAGGTGATCCGGATCAGCTGTCCACGCTCCTGCAGCTGCCGGATGGTCGCCGAGCCGGTGTAGTACAGCGCCTGGCGCAGGCCGCCGACCAGCTGGTGGGCGACGGCGGCGAGCGGACCGCGGTACGGCACCTGCCCCTCGATCCCCTCCGGGATCAGCTTGTCCTCCTCGGTGACGTCGTGCTGGAAGTAGCGGTCCTTGGAGTACGACCGGCCAGCGCCGCGGGCCTGCATGGCGCCCAGCGAGCCCATGCCGCGGTAGGACTTGAACTGCTTGCCGTTGATGTAGATCAGCTCGCCCGGGCTCTCCTCGCAGCCGGCCAGCAGCGAGCCGAGCATCACGCTGTCCGCGCCGGCCGCGATCGCCTTGGCGATGTCGCCGGAGTACTGCATGCCGCCGTCGCCGATGACCGGCACGCCGGCCGGCCGGCAGGCCCTGGCGGCCTCCATGATCGCGGTGACCTGCGGCACCCCGACCCCGGCCACCACCCGGGTGGTGCAGATCGAGCCCGGGCCCACGCCGACCTTCACCGCGTCCGCACCGGCCTCGACCAGCGCCTTGGCACCGGCGTAGGTGGCCACGTTCCCGCCGACCACCTCCACCGTGGTCTCCCGCTTCAGCCGGGCCACCATCGCCGGCACCAGGCGGCTGTGGCCGTGCGCCAGGTCCACCACGATCACGTCCACGCCGGCGTCGATCAGCGTCCGGGCCCGCTTGTACTGGTCTTCGTCCACGCCGATCGCGGCGGCCACCCGCAGCCGCCCCTCGGGATCCTTGGTCGCGTTGGGGAACTGCTCGCTCTTGGCGAAGTCCTTCACCGTGATCAGCCCGCGCAGCCGGTTGTCCGCGTCGACCAGCGGCAGCTTCTCCACCTTGTGCCGGCGCAGCAGGGCCAGCGCGTCCGCCTTGCTGACCCCGACCGGAGCGGTCACCAGCGGCATCGGGGTCATCACGTCGCGAACCAGGGCGCTGGGGTCGGTGACGAACCGCATGTCCCGGTTGGTGACGATGCCGACCAGGTAGCCGCCGGCGTCCACGACCGGCGCGCCGGAGATCCGATAGCGCGCGCAGAGGGCGTCCACGTCCCGCAGGGTGTCGTCGGGGCCGCAGGTGACCGGGTTGGTCACCATGCCCGCCTCGGACCGCTTCACCAGGTCGACCTGCAGCGCCTGCTCCTCGATCGACAGGTTGCGGTGCAACACGCCGATGCCGCCCTGGCGGGCCATCGCGATCGCCATCCGCGCCTCGGTGACGGTGTCCATCGCGCTGGACACCAGCGGGATCGCCATCGAGATGTTGCGGGTCAGCCGGGTGGTGGTATCGGCACGGCTGGGCGCCACGTCCGACTCCGCCGGCAGCAGCAGCACGTCGTCGAAGGTCAACCCGAGCGGGAGGTCGGGTGGCGCGAGATCCATGAATTCTGTCCCCTCCGCGGAAAACGTGCGTTCATCGTACCCAGCCGGCCGGCGCACGCCCGGCTCTACGGCCGGGTCGACGCGCCGGGCAGCGATGAGGGATACCGTGGAGGCGTGCACGACGAGCCCATCGATCCGTTCAGCGGGGACCCCGCCGACCCGTCGTCCGGGCTGGATGACCTGGACGGCGAGGACGCGCAGCTGGACCCGCTGACCGAGGGCGAGCGGCAGGACGTGCTGGAGGACCTCGCCGACCTGGAGGTCTACCAGGCGCTGCTCACCCCGCTCGGGGTACGCGGCCTGGTCATCGAGTGCGAGGACTGTCACGAGCCGCACTACTTCGACTGGGACCTGCTGCGCGGCAACCTGCGCCACCTGCTTGACTCGGGCCGGCCGCGGGTGCACGAGCCGGCGTACGACCCGGACCCGGACCACTACGTCACGTGGGAGTACGCCCGCGGGTACGCCGATGGCGTGCACGACACCCTGACCGAGATCGCCGACGACCCGGACCGCCCGGCGAACCAGTAGCCGGCCGGACCAGGCGGCTCGGCCGGACCAGTTCGCCCGGTGGGCAGGGTGGCCGGCGGGCGAGCCGTCGGCGGCGGCCGGAGGACCGGCTCAGGCGACCAGCCCGGAGCGGAATCCGGCGGCCACCGCGTGTGCCCGGTCCCGGGCGCCGAGCTTGCGGAACAGCCGGCGGGCATGGGTCTTCACGGTGTCCTCGGAGACGAACAGCTCCCGCCCGATCTCGGCGTTGCTCTTGCCGTCCGCCATCCCCCGCAGCACCTGCAGCTCGCGTTCGGTCAGCGCCGCCCGACGGCGGTCTGCGCCGGGCGCGCCCGGCCGCGCCCCGCCGAGCGCGAGATTCGGCTGCCCGCCCAGCGCCGCGCCAGCGACCAACCGGCCGCCGGGGGGCTGTGCCGGCCCGGTGGGAAGGACGCCGCCCAGGTGGCCCGCCAGCCCGGGAGTGTCGCTGCGCTGGGCCGGCACGACCGTGCTCAGCGCGTCACCGTCCTCGCCGTGCGCGGTCGCCGCCCGTACCGCGGCGAGGGACGCCGGCGCGGCGGTCGCCGCCGGCGGCGCGGCGGCCGGCAGCAGCAGCAACAGCGCCTTCGCCACGAGGCTGACCAGATCCTGGTCCGCGCCGCGGAGGACGCCGCGGGCGCCGGCGGCGCCCCCCGCCCCGGCCCCCCCCCGCGGGGGGGGGGATAAAAAAA
>JADGHA010000244.1 GCA_019689695.1 Micromonosporaceae bacterium
GCCGCGGAGACCGGGGCGGCGGCCGCCGCGGCCGGGGCCGCGCCGGGGCCCCGGCGGCGGCGCCGGCGCCGCCGCAAGGGCGCCGGGGAGGTCGAGGCGGTCGACGCGGATGGCGTGCCGACGGTGGTCCGGATCCGCGAGCCGCGGACGATCACCGACGAGGTACAGGGCGTCGCCGGCTCCACCCGGCTGGAGGCGAAGCGGCAGCGTCGGCGGGACGGGCGCGAGCAGCGGCGGACCCGGCCCCCGATCCTGTCCGAGTCGGAGTTCCTGGCCCGCCGGGAGTCGGTCGACCGGGTGATGGTGGTGCGGGAGAAGGGCGACCGCACGCAGATCGCGGTGCTCGAGGACGGCGTGCTGGTCGAGCACTACGTGTCCCGGGCCTCCTCCGGCACCATGGCCGGCAACGTCTACCTGGGCAAGGTGCAGAACGTGCTGCCCAGCATGGAGGCGGCCTTCGTGGACGTCGGCCGGGGCCGCAATGCGGTGCTCTATGCCGGCGAGGTCAACTGGGACACCACCGGCCTGGAGGGCAAGGCCCGCTCCATCGAGCAGGCGCTCAAAGCGGGCGACTCGGTGCTGGTCCAGGTCACCAAGGACCCGATCGGGCACAAGGGAGCCCGGCTCACCAGCCACATCGCCCTCTCCGGCCGGCACCTGGTCTACGTGCCCAACGGCAACGCGTCGGGCATCAGCCGCAAGCTGCCCGACACCGAGCGCCGCCGGCTGCGCGACATCCTCAAGAAGCTGGTGCCCGACGGCGCCGGGGTGATCGTGCGGACCGCGGCCGAGGGCGCCAGCGAGGAGGAGCTGGCCCGCGACATCAAGCGGCTGCAGGCGCAGTGGGACGACATCCAGGCCAAGGCCGCCGCGGGCGGCGCTCCGGTGCTGCTGTACGAGGAGCCCGACCTGCTCATCCGGGTGGTCCGCGACCTGTTCAACGAGGACTTCCGCGAGCTGGTGATCCAGGGCGCCAATGCGTACGACATGGTGGAGGCCTACCTGGCGCACGTCTCGCCCGACCTGCTCGGCCGGCTGCACCGGTACGCCGGTGCCGGCGACGTCTTCGCCGAGAAGCGCATCGACGAGCAGATCCTCAAGGGCCTGGACCGGAAGGTCTACCTGCCCTCCGGTGGGCACCTGGTGATCGACCGCACCGAGGCGATGACCGTCATCGACGTGAACACCGGCAAGTACACCGGCGCCGGCGGCAACCTGGAGGAGACCGTCACCCGCAACAACCTCGAGGCGGCCGAGGAGATCGTGCGCCAGCTGCGCCTGCGCGACCTGGGCGGCATCGTGGTGATCGACTTCATCGACATGGTGCTGGAGTCGAACCGGGACCTGGTGCTGCGCCGGCTCACCGAGTGCCTGGGCCGGGACCGCACCAAGCACCAGGTCACCGAGATCACCTCGCTCGGACTGGTGCAGATGACCCGCAAGCGGATCGGCGCGGGCCTGCTGGAGGCGTTCAGCGAGACCTGCGAGTGCTGCAAGGGCCGCGGTGTGATCATCCATGCCGAGCCGGTCGGGGACAAGCCGCGCGGCGGCAACGTGGCGGAGCGGGTCAAGGCGGTCGCCTCGGCCGCCGCGACCAGCGAGAAGGGCGACTCCGGCCGACGCCGGGGCCGCAGGGGCGCGCAGCCCGCCGCCGGATCGGAGGCGGAGGCATCCCGCGACGCGACCGCCGAGGCCGCGGTCGCGCCGGACGCCATCGACGAGGCGGACGTGGTGGCCGAGCCGACCGACCTGGTCGACGTCGCCGGTGTCGACTCGACCGGATCGGAGGAGGGCGAGGCGGCGGTCGTGGATGCGACCGACCCGCTGGCCGGGCCGGGGGTGCCCGAGAACGGGCTGGCCGGGCCGGAGGCGCCTGAGGGCGGACCGGCCGGGTCGGAAGCCACCGAGGATGGGCTGGCCGCCGAGGATGAGGAGGATCCCGACCTGGATGCGGCGGCCGCGGGGGGACGGCGGCGCGGCCGCCGGGGCGGCCGGCGGCGTACACGGACCTGATCCGGCCGCCCCGCCGGCCTGCGGGGCGGCGGGGCGTGCAGGCGGCGCAGGGCGGCGGGCGCGCAGCAGCACCGTGCGGCGGCCGAGGGCGGCGGCACGGTGGTGTGCGGCCGGGCCGAGCAGCCGCGGGCCTGACCGGCGCTGGCGTCCCGGCCACGGGTTGGGGGCGATTTCCCCCAGCGGTGGCGTCACAGTTGACCAGGGGGCGGGCCGGCCGGCTAGGGTCCGGGAATCCAAACTCGTACTCCAGAGGAGATCTCTGATGCGACGCCTGATGGCCGCCGCCGCGCTCGCCGTCCTGTGCGCCACCGCCGCTGCCTGCTCGGACAACGAGGAGTCCCCGCGCGCCAGCGCCTCCACCAGCGCCTCCACCAGCAGCGCCGCCGCCTCGGCCGCGGCCAGCGACGCCGCCGCGTCCGGCAACACCAAGCAGATCTGTGCGGACGTCCAGAAGGTGATCGGTGACGCGACCACCAAGTTCGGCGACGCGATGTCGAAGATCGTCAGCTCCGGGGCGAGCGGCTCCGACGCGGACGTGGTGAAGCCGATGAAGGATCTGTTCACCGAGTGGGCGGACGGCCTGCGGAAGCTGGCCGGCCGGGCCAGCGACGCCGAGTTCAAGGCGGCGCTGAACGACGCCGCGGACCAGATCCGCAAGGTCGCCGACAGCGTCAAGTCCACGGCCGACCTGGAGCAGGCGGACAAACTGCTGGACTCGCCCGAGATGAAGGCGGCCACGGAGAAGTTCGAGTCGTACTGCGGCTGACCCGCGTCCGCCACGCCAGGGGGACCCGGTTTGGGGCGGCGGACCCGCATGCCGTACCCTTGCTGACGGCGCACGTCTCGTGCGCCACGTTCACGCGTGCCCGCCGCCCGGCCTGGCCGGGCGGGCGCCGGTTCGCCGGGTGGGGCGCGGTGCGGATCGCAACCAACGACAGGAGTCCGCGTCCGATGTACGCGATCGTCAAGACCGGCGGCAAGCAGTACAAGGTCGCCGAGGGTGACGTGATCGAGGTCGAGAAGCTCGCCGGCGCCCCCGGTGACGCGGTGTCGCTGCCCGCGGTGCTCGTCGTCGACGGCGACCAGCTGGTGACCGACGCGGCGGAGCTGGCCCGGGTATCGGTCTCCGGCGAGCTGGTGGCCCACACCAAGGGCCCCAAGATCCGGATCCACAAGTTCAAGAACAAGACTGGTTACCACAAGCGCCAGGGTCACCGGCAGCCGCTGACCCGGGTGAAGGTGACCGGCATCTCCACCGGGAAGTAGGGCGTAGCGATGGCACACAAGAAGGGTGCGTCCAGCTCGCGCAACGGGCGCGACTCCGCTGCCCAGCGGCTGGGTGTGAAGCGGTTCGGTGGCCAGCGCGTCAACGCCGGCGAGATCCTGGTCCGACAGCGGGGGACCAAGTTCCACCCCGGCTACCTGGTCGGCCGCGGCGGTGACGACACGCTGTTCGCGCTGGCCGCGGGGACCGTCCAGTTCGGCACCAGGCGCGGCCGCAAGACGGTCAGCATCGTTCCGGCCGCCGAGTAGCGGCCGTCCGGCCGCGGCTGGCGGCCCGAGACGAGCACGGGCCCGGGGACAGGCTCCCCGGGCCCGCGGCGTTTCCAGCCCGGTTCGCACGCGGCTTTCTGGACAGGGGGTGGACCGTGACCACATTCGTCGACCGGGTGGTCCTGCATGTGCAGGCAGGTAACGGCGGGCACGGCTGCGTGTCCATCCACAGGGAGAAATACAAGCCGCTCGGGGGGCCGGACGGCGGGAACGGCGGGCATGGCGGCGACGTCCTGCTCACCGTCGACCCGGGTGTACACACCCTGCTCGACTACCACTTCCGGCCGCATGTGAAGGCCGAGAACGGCAAGGGTGGCCAGGGTTCGAACCGGGACGGCGCCAGCGGCGCCGACCTGCGGCTGAGGGTGCCGGACGGCACGGTCGTGCAGACGCTGGACGGCGAGGTGCTCGCCGACCTGGTCGGCGCCGGCACCACGTATGTGCTGGCCCGCGGCGGCCGGGGCGGCCGCGGCAACGCGGCACTGGCCACCGCCCGGCGCAAGGCTCCCGGCTTCGCCGAGCTGGGCGAGCCTGGCGAGCGGCTGGATGTGGTCCTTGAGCTGAAAAGCGTCGCCGATGTCGGGCTGGTCGGCTTCCCGTCGGCCGGCAAGTCGTCGCTCATTGCGGCGATCTCCGCCGCCCGGCCGAAGATCGCCGATTATCCGTTCACCACGTTGGTGCCGAACCTGGGTGTGGTGCGCGCGGGCGAGCACACGTTCACCGTCGCCGACGTGCCGGGGCTGATCCCTGGCGCGGCCACCGGCAAAGGGCTCGGCCTGGAGTTCCTCCGGCATGTCGAACGGTGCGCCGTGCTGGTCCACGTGGTGGACTGCGCCACCCTGGAGCCCGGCCGCGACCCGCTCAGCGACATCGACGCCATCGAGCATGAGCTCGCGGCGTACGACGAGCTGGCCAGCCGGACCAGCAGGCACGGCGGCGGCCTGCGGGACCGTCCCCGGTTGGTGGCGCTGAACAAGGTGGACGTGCCGGACGCCCGCGACCTGGCCGAGATCGTCCGGCCCGACCTGGCGGCGCGCGGGCTGCCGGTCTTCGAGGTGAGCGCGGCCAGCCACGAAGGGCTGCGCGAGCTGACGTACGCAATGGCGGAGCTGGTCGCCGCGCACCGGGCGGCGGCCCCGCCGCCCGCGCCCACCCGGCTGGTCATCCGGCCGCCGGCGGTGGACGACTCCGGCTTCACTGTCGAGCGGGACGCCGACGGGGTGTACGTGGTGCGGGGGCCGCGCCCCGAGCGCTGGGTGCGCCAGACCAACTTCGCCAACGACGAGGCGGTCGGCTTCCTCGCCGACCGGCTGGCCCGGCTGGGTGTCGAGGATGCGCTCGCCAAGGCGGGGGCGGAGCCGGGCTCCCCGGTGCGCATCGGCGACCGCGAGTTCGACTGGGAACCTTCCGTGTACGCCGGCGAGGACTACGTGCCCGCGATCCGCGGCGCGGACCCCCGGCTGGAGGAGCGCTCGACGCGGACCCCGGCCGCGGAGCGGCTCGCCGCGCGCAAGGCCCGCCGGCGCCGGCCCGAGGACGAGGCCGTCGACGAGACTGTCCACGAGGCCGCCGACGAGGCCGGCGGCCCGGAGTGATCCCTCAGCGCACCGATCTAGGAGTTGTGGGATTGTTCTGCCCGGCTCATACCCTCAACGTCTCCTAGGTCGGCGGGGAGGCCGGGGCCGGCCGGGCCGCGCGCGGACCTGATGAACAGGCAGGACAGCGCGGCGGTGACCAGCACCGCGACGGGCAGGATCAGGGTCACCTTCATCGCATCGGTGAAGCCCTGGTGGAAGGTGAGGTCCGCGGCCCGGGCCAGCGCGTCGCGGGCCGATGCGGGCAGGCCCTCCGGCAGTTGCACGGGCGACTGCCCGGCGCCGACCTCCAGCCGGCCGCCGGTGGCGTGCCGGAAGCCGGCGATGAACTGCTCGCGGAGCTGCGGGGGCAGCGAGCTGGCGTTCTCCCGGGCGTGCCTGGTCAGCTGGTGGACCAGCTGTGCCTGGAGCAGCGCGCCGACCGCGGCCGAGCCCACCACGCCACCGAGCTGCCGGGTGGTGTTGATGAAGCCGGCCGCGGCGCCGGCCATCTGCGGCTGGATGTTGTGCATCGCGACCGTCTGCAGCGGAGCGAAGGTGAGGCCCAGGCCGACCCCGGCGACGATCAGGCCGGGCAGGAAGTGCCACTGGTGGGCGTCCACTTTGGCCAGGCCGACCACGATGCCCATGCCGGCGGAGAAGAAGGTCAGGCCGGCGACCAGGATCCACTTGCCGCCGAGCTTGTCGGAGAGCCGGCCGGCCGCCGGGGCGATGAACATCGAGATCAGCGACATCGGCGCGACCGTGAACCCAGCCTCCAGGGCGGAGAGCCCGAGCACCGACTGCAGGAAGATGACCAGCGGCAGGAACAGCCCGAGCATGCCGAACGCGATGGCTGCGCTGACCCAGCTCATCACCGAGTAGTTGCGGTCGCTGAAGATGGCGAAGGGGACCAGCGGCTCGCCGGCGCGGCTGGCGTGCTGCTGGAACATGAACACGGCCAGCACCACCACACCGGCGCCGATCACCTCGGGGATGGTCAGCGGTCCCCAGACGCTGCCCCAGCTGTGCGGCTCCCCCTCGATCAACCCGTAGGTGACCAGGAACAGTCCGGCGGTGGCGAGCAGGGTACCGGGCCAGTCCAGCCGGTGCCGGCGGTGCGGCTTGAGGTTGGGCATGACGATGGCCGCCATCGTGATGGATGCCACGCCGACCGGCACGTTCACGAAGAAGATCCACTCCCAACCCCAGTCGGTGACCAGGTAGCCGCCGAGGGTCGGGCCGGCGACGGTCGCCACGCCGGCGACCGCGCCCCAGACCCCGAACGCGGCGCCGCGCTTCTCCGGCGGGAAGATCACCGTGATCACGGCGAGGGTCTGCGGGGTGAGCAGGGCGCCGCCGACGCCCTGCACGACCCGGGCGCCGATGAGCTGCTCCGGGGTTTGCGCGAAGCCGCAGGCGGCCGAGGCGAGGGTGAAGACCGCCAGGCCGAGGATGAACAGCAGCTTCGGCCCGTACAGGTCGCCGAGCCGGCCGGC
>JADGHA010000245.1 GCA_019689695.1 Micromonosporaceae bacterium
CCCGCCACGCCGGCAACTCCGGCCCGGTTCTCGCACCAGCCGCAACCGGCGCCGGCCACGGCCACGACCGGTGTGCGGCCGGCTCCGGCCCAGTTCAGCCACGCCCCGACCCCGGCCACACCGACACGCAGCGCAGGCCCGGACCCAGCCGTGACGTTCTCCGCCGCACCACGTCCGCACACCGCGCCGAAGCGGCCACCAGCACCAGTCACGCCTGTTTTCGCATCCCCGGCCCGACCCGCACCGGCGACCAGCGGAAGGACGCCCCGTCCGGCATCTGGCTCGTCCCGATCCGCCGTGCCGTTCCGGTCCCCAGCCTCGTCCCCACCATCTCCAAGATCGTCCCGCGCGAGCGGCCGGGCGCCGTCCCCACCGGTGCCACCGTCCCCAGCCTCGTCCGCGTCCAGCGCGTCGTCCCCGTCCCGCCGTTCCCGGCAGGACCGACCCAGCAGAAAGGGTGAGCGCTAATGCCGCGCAGCGATACCGAGGAGCCGATGCGTGCCCGGGTACCCGCAGACGTCGAACGCAAGGACGCCATCCTGTTCGGCTTCACCTTCCGGCAGCTGGTCATCCTGACCGTCGCCGGGCTGCTCATCTACACCGCCTGGACGGCCCTCGCCGAGACGGTGCCGCCGCTGGGGTTGCTCGTCGGCGCGATCCCGGTCGCCGGGGCCGCGTTCGTGCTCGCGGTCGGCCGCCGCGACGGCATCCCGCTGGACGCGTGGCTGTGGCACGCGCTCCGGTACCGGCGAGCACCGCGCCGGCTCGCCCCCACCGCCGGCCCGGTCACACCCGCCCCGGCCTGGGTGCAGACCAGCAGCGGCCGTGGCGACCAGCTCCCGCTACCGGCGCCGCTGCGCCTACCCGCAAAGGGCATCACCGCAGACGGTCTGGTGGACCTCGGCCCGGACGGCACCACCGCGCTGGTCACCGCGTCCACAGTGAACCTCGGCCTGCGCAGCCCGGGCGAGCAGAACAGTCTGGTGGCCGGCTTCGGCCGCTGGCTCAACAGCCTTGACGCGCCGGTGCAGATCGTGGTCCGCGCCCGGCGGATCGACCTCACCATGGTGGCCGACCGGATCCACGAGCTGGCGCCAAGCCTGCCGCACCCGGCGCTCGAGCAAGCCGCCCTGTCCCACGTCGCCTTCCTCGACGACCTGGCCACGCAGCGGGAGCTGCTGCACCGGCAGGTCACGCTCGCGATCCGCGACCATCGCGGCGCCGGCCACACCCTGCACCGCGCCGCCGAGACGGTGCGCGCCCTGGCCGCGTGCGAGGTCACCGCCACAGTCCTAGACTCCGGCGACGCCGCCGCCACGCTCGCCGGATGTCTGGACCCGACCGGTCCACCCCCGCCAGTGGGCCTGGCTCCCGACGGCGCGGTCATCCACGCCACCCCCGGTGCGGGAGGCACCTCCGCCGCGGGAGGCGAATGGTGGTGAGGCGATTCGGCAGGGTGCGGCGCCGAGACCAGCCCTTACGCGACGGCGCGAGCGGCAACCTCCTGGCCGGAGGCCGACCGGACGCGGTGGAGGTGGCTGGCCGGTCCCTGCGAGTGGGCGCCGAGCACACCGCCACGCTGGTGGTCACCGGCTACCCCGCGGAGGTGGGGGCGGGCTGGCTGGACCCGATCCTCTCGTACCCGGGGCGAGTGGATGTGGCCCTGCACATCGAGCCGGTGCCGCCCGCGGTGGCCGCAGCCCGGTTGCGTAAGCAGCGCGGCCGGCTCGAATCGTCCCGCAGGCAGGACGCGGCCAAGGGCCGCCTCGACGACCCGGACCTGGACGCCGCCGCGTACGACGCCGCCGAGCTGGCCATCCGCATCGCCAGGGGCGAGGCCCGACTCTTCCGGCTCGGCCTGTACCTGACCGTCCACGCCGCCGACGGGGACGAGCTGGAGCAGCGGGTGACCGAGGTCCGCAACCTTGCCTCGTCGCTGCTGTTGGACACCGCGCCGGCGTCGTGGCGGCAGCTGCAGGGCTGGATCTCAACCATGCCCCTCGGCTACGACGCGTTGGGCATGCGGCGGGTCTTCGACACCGACGCTCTCGCCGCCTCGTTCCCGTTCACCAGCCCGGACCTGCCCATCGCAAGCGGCGACACCGGCATGGGGGTGCTGTTCGGCCTCAACCTGGCCTCGACCGGAGTGATCGTGTGGGACCGGTGGGAGCAGGACAACTACAACGCCGTCATCCTCGCCCGATCCGGTGCCGGCAAGAGCTTCCTGGCCAAGCTGGACCTGCTCCGCAACCTGTACCTGGGCGTCGACGCGTTCGTCATCGACCCCGAAGACGAGTACCTCGCCCTCGCCGACGCGGTGGGCGGCACCGTCATCCGGCCCGGAGCCCAAGGTGTGCGGATCAACCCGCTCGACCTCAACCCGGGCGACGGCGGCGACACCCTGTACCGGCGGAGCCAGTTCATGCAAACCTTCACCGCCGTAGCCACCTGCGGTGGGGGCGCCGAAGCCGGGGTGCTGCCCGCGGAACAGGCGGCGGCATTGGACGACGCGGTACTTGCGGCGTACCGGGCCAAGGGCATCACCACCGACCCCCGCACGTGGCGGCGCCCGCCGCCACTGCTGGCCGACGTCACCGCGGCGCTGCGCGAGCTGGGCGAGCACGGCCGCGCCGTGGCGGCGAAGCTGCACCCGTACACGGTGGGCAGTTTCAAGGGCCTGTTCGACGGGCCGACCACCACCGCCGCCGAGGGCCACCTCGTGGTGTACGCGATCAAGGACCTGCCCGACGAGCTGAAGCCGGTCGGCACCCTGCTCACTCTGGACGCCATCTGGCGCACGGTGTCCAGCTCGTCGCCGGACATCCGCAAACTCGTGCTGGTGGACGAGGCGTGGCTGATGCTGCGCGCCGGCCTGGGCGCCAAGTTCCTGTTCCGGCTGTCCAAGTCCGCCCGCAAGTACGGTGCCGGGCTGACCGTGGTCACCCAGGATGCCGCCGACGTTCTGTCTACTGAGGTGGGTCGCGCGGTCGTCTCCAACGCGGCGACGCAGATCCTGTTGCGGCAGGCGCCGCAGGCCATCGACGCGGTGGCCGAGGCGTTCGACCTCACCGACGGCGAACGGACGTTCCTGCTCTCGGCCAGTCGCGGTGACGCCCTGCTCGCCTGCGGGACCAGCCGGGTCGCCTTCCACGCCCTGGCCTCCGACATCGAGGCCGAGCTCATCCAGACCGGTCCCGGCGCCAACCGGCCCCACTGACCAGCCTCCAACTTCTGCAACGGTCCTCACTCGGAGTCCTCCCTTGTTTGAGTCCACTGTGGTTTCAGGTGCGCTGCCCGCGCCGCGCACTCCGATGCCGTCGCCGAACCCACCGGGTGGATGTGTGCCCGGCCGTGACGGCGTACCCGATTCGCCGCTGGGCCACCTGATGTGCGCCGACTACCTCGTCCATGCTCCGCACACGGTGTGGCTGTTCACCCGCTCGCACGGGGTGCTGCTGCTCGTGCTGGCCGTCACCGTCATGGCCGCCCGTGTCGGGTGGCTGCAATGGCGTCGACGCCTGTGGTGGCGCGCCGCTGGACAGGCGGTGTGGTTGGAGATCGTCCCACCGGTCTCCGCCACGCCGGCCGCCACGTTGGCGCTGTGGCAGCTGCTGGCCACCGCGCTACCCGCGGCGCGGCGGTTCACGCTGCAGCCGCGTCGGCTGGTGTGGGAGGTCCACGCCACGCCGGCAGGGATGCGCTGCGGCCTGTGGGTGCCACCGGGGATCAACCCGACTGCCCTGCTGCGGGCGCTGCACCGGGCCTGGCCCGGGGTCCGCGCCGAGCATGCCGCGCCGCCGGTGCTCGCCCCGTATCGTCCCGTCGTCGGCGTTGGGCTGCGCTCGACCCAACCGGACTGGCTACCCCTCGTCGACGACCCCGACCCTGTTCCCACCACTCGGCTCACGTCCTTGCCGGAGGTGGACCGGATCCGGGCCGTGTTCGACGGGCTCGCCGCCGCCGGCCGCACTGGAAGCGGGCTGCTGCAGGTGCATGTGGCCCGCGCCCCGCGTCACCGGGTCGCGGTGCTGCGCCGCGCCTGCATCAACCCGCAACGCGCCCGGCGGCAGCGTGGCGGGGCACAGTGGCTGATCCTCGCCGTGGAAGGGCTGCGGGTGGTGCTGGCCGGCGTGCTGGACTTCCTCACGCCCGGCCCTTCGGCCGGCCACCACCGGTCGGCGACCGCTGATCCGATCGTGGCCGAGCAGGCTCGGCGCGCCCGGACCAAGCACGCCGCCGGACCGCACCTGCTCGTCGCGGTCCGCGCCACCGCGACCGGCCCCACCATCGCGGCGGCCCGGGCGGCAGCGGCCGACATCACCTCCGGCTACAGCCTGCTGTCCCCGCACTGGCGGCCCCACCGGCTCCGCCGTGCGGCCACCGCGGCGCGGTCCAGGTGGATACCTGAGGCACGGATGCAGGTCGCCGCCGTCGCGGAGGCAGCCGCGCTGGCCGGGTTGCCGGTCGAGCCGTCCGCCTACGGGCTGCCATCAGCCGCGTCTCGCCGGCTGCCCGCCGGCCGCGACATCTTCACGCCTGCGGCGAGAAGCTTGCGCCACGGCCGACCCACTCAGGCCGGGCGAGGCGACGAACCGTCCGAACAGGAGCTCGAACCGGGCCCGGAGGACGGCCCGGCGATGTGGAGCGTGCGGTGACCGCTCAAGCGTCGAAGAGGAACAGGGCTGTCGGCCGTCCGCCGGAGGCGCGCCTGCGGCTGGTGCCGGCGGATCGGCGGGAAGGCTTGGGCGGCAAGGTGATCGGCGTCGCGAACGCCGGCCCCCGCGTCCGCGTCGGGATCTCGCTGGCCGACTGCCGGCACCACCTGCACGTGCTCGGCCCGACCGGCACCGGCAAGACAAGCCTGCTGCTGCGGATGATCCTCGACGACGTACAGGCCGGCCGCGGCGTGGCCGCGTTCGACCCGGCCAAGGGTGACCTGATCCGCGACCTACTCGACGTCCTGCCAGCTGCTTGCGGCGACCGGCTCGTCATCGTGGACCCGGACGAAACGCAGGCGCCCCCGGCGATCAACCTGCTCGACCCTGGCGTGCACGGCGGCAGCCCGCACGACGTGGCCGCGCACATCACCTCCGTCATGTCGAAGGTGTGGTCGCGCTGGTGGGGCGACCGGATGACCGAGTTCACCTACCACGGCCTGCTCACCCTCGCCTACCTGCCCGGCTCCACCATCGCCCAGCTGCCCCGGCTGCTGTCCGACGCCAAATGGCGGGCCAGGCGGGTCGAAGCGGTCACCGACCAGCTCGACGCCTGGGAAGCCGGCACCCTGGCCGAGTTCTGGGACGGGTTCAACGCCCTGCCCGCCGGACAGCGCGCCGGCCTCGTCGCGCCGCTGCTGTCCCGGCTACGGCTCGTCCTGGCCCACCCCCTCGCCGCCGGGCTGTTCGGAGTCGCCGCGGCGACGTTCAGCTTCGCCGACATCCTCGACGGCGGTGTCCTGCTCGCGAGGTTGCCGAAGGGTGTGCTGGGCGAGGACGGCACCCGGCTGGTCGGTTCGCTGCTGTTGTCCGGGTTGTGGCAGGCCACCGCCGCCCGCGCCCGCGTCCCCGAACAGCAACGGCTCGACGCCGCCTGCTATTTAGACGAATGCCACAACTTTCTTCATTTGCCGATCGGTATCGATGATGCCCTCGCCGAGGCCCGTGGGCTACACACCTCGTTCGTCCTGGCCCACCAGTACCTCGGACAGCTGTCCCGCGACATGGCCGAGGCGATCGACGCCAACGCCCGCAACAAGGTGTACTTCGCCCTTGCGCCAAAGGACGCGGTCGACCAGGCCCACCACGTCAAACCCTGGCTCGACGACGGCGACCTGATGCGGCTGGGCGGCTTCGAGGTCGTCCTCCGGCCGGTCTCCGGCGGTCGGGCGGTGCGGCCGGTCACCGCCGACACCATCGCCCCACCCCAGCCGCAACCAGGCCGGGCCGAGCTGCTACGTGCCGCGGCTCGCCGGCGTACCGGACTTGGCCGCACCGAGCGCCGCCGGCTGCTCGGCGATGCCGCCACCGCAACCATCGTGGCCCCGCCGAACCGCGGCCGGTCCACTGTCGAGCATCAGGCACCGCTGGTGGGACGCAACACCTTTCCCGCCCCGGATGACCCTGCCGCCAGTGCGGCCGATTCTCACGAGGACTCTAACGAGCCTTCTCACGAGCGTTCCCACGGCCCTGAACACGCGGGTCACCGCGCGGGCCGCAACACGTCATCTGCGCACGTCAACCACGCCGAGGAGGACCAGTGGACCGGAACCGACTGATAGGGGATATCACTGCCCGCGGCACAGCGGCCGGCCCCGCCGTCCGCCTCACGGCGGGCGTCGTGGCCGCCGAACTGTCCCGCATCACCCCCCGCGACCGGCTCCTGCTCGACCACCTCGACCAACATCGGGTGCTCACCACGGAGCAGGTCGCCGACCTCACCTTCGGCACCGTCGGCCGCGCCCGACACCGGCTCAACGCCCTGCTCGACCGGGCAGTGCTGGACCGGTTCAGGCACTACCAGCGCCCTGGCTCGCAATCCTGGCGATGGACCCTCGGCCCCGTCGGCGCGGCCATCATCGCGGC
>JADGHA010000246.1 GCA_019689695.1 Micromonosporaceae bacterium
GGTCCCTTTCGGTGACACCATCGGCCGTTCCCCCCAGCGAAAATCACACCTATGTAGTTCGGCGCCTGCGGTCAGGCTACCCCGGGTACGCTCGCTTTCCGAGCAACGCGCTGCCGATCCGAACGTGTGTCGCGCCCCAGCTGATCGCCGCCTCGAGGTCCTCGCTCATGCCCGCGGACACCACCGTGGCGTCCGGGTGCCGGTCGCGCACCCGCTGCGCCACTTCGGCCAGCCGGGCGAAGGCGGTCTCCGCCGGCCAGCCCAGCGGGGCGACCGCCATCACGCCGCGCAGCCGCAGCGCGGGCCGCTCCGCGACCGCGGCGACCACCCGGTCCAGCTCGTCACCGGCCGCCCCGCCCCGGCGGGGATCCCCGTCGATGCTGACCTGCACGAGCACGTCCAGCGGCCGGTCCCGGCCCCGCTCCACGGCGTCGGCCAGCGCCGCGGCCAGCCGGACGCTGTCCACCGAGTGCACCAGGTCGGCGTACCGGACCACTGAGCGCGCCTTGTTGCGCTGCAACTGACCGACGAAGTGCCAGCGGACCTCGACCCCGTGCGCGGCGATCTCGGCCGCCTTGGGCGCGGCCTCCTGGTCGCGGTTCTCCCCGATGTCGCGAACCCCGAGCTCGGCGAGGCTCAGCACGTCGGCGGCCGGGTAGGTCTTGGTCACCGCGACCAAGGTCACTTCGCCGCGATCGCGGCCGGCCGCGGCGCACGCGTCAGCGATCCGGGCCCGGACCCGGGCCAGGTTGGTCGCGAGCTGTGCCCGCCGCTCCATCCCGCGGCTCTCGTCGAGGTCAGGAGCCGTTCTTGAGGAAGTCTGGGACATCGACGTCGTCGAAGAGCACCCGGCGGGGTGGCGCGGACGGGGCCGCCGGATCGGTCCGGGTGGGCGGCGCAGCGTCACCGCCGGCCGGATGGCTGGTCACCCGTACCGGATCGGACGGCTTGTACGCCGGGGTGCCGCCGTCGAAGCCGGCGGCGATCACGGTGACCCGGACCTCGTCGCCGAGCGCGTCGTCGATCACCGCGCCGAAGATGATGTTCGCGTCCGGGTGCGCCGCGTCGGTGACCAGCTGGGCCGCGTCGTTGATCTCGAACAGGCCCAGGTCGGAGCCGCCGGCGATGGACAGCAGCACGCCCCGGGCGCCATCCATGCTCTGCTCCAGCAGCGGGCTGGAGATGGCCTTCTCGGCAGCCTCCACCGCCCGGTTGTCGCCGCGCGCGCTGCCGATGCCCATCAGCGCGCTGCCCGCCCCGCTCATCACGCTCTTCACGTCGGCGAAGTCGAGGTTGATCAGGCCGGGCGTGGTGATCAGGTCGGTGATCCCCTGCACGCCGGAGAGCAGCACCTGGTCGGCCTGGCGGAACGCGTCCATCATGCTGATGTTGCGGTCACCGAGGGCGAGCAGCCGGTCGTTCGGGATCACGATGAGCGTGTCGCACTGGTTGCGCAGCTCCTCGATGCCCGCCTCGGCCTGCACCTGGCGGCGCTTGCCCTCGAAGGAGAACGGCCGGGTGACCACGCCGATGGTGAGCGCACCGAGCTTGCGGGCGATGTTCGCCACCACGGGCGCCCCACCGGTGCCGGTGCCGCCGCCCTCGCCGCAGGTGACGAAGACCATGTCGGCGCCCTTGAGCACCTCCTCGATCTCGTCGGCGTGGTCGTCGGCGGCGTTGCGGCCCACCTCGGGATTGGCTCCGGCGCCCAGCCCGCGGGTCAGCTCCCGGCCGACGTCGAGCTTGACGTCGGCGTCGCTCATCAGCAGCGCCTGCGCGTCGGTGTTGATGGCGATGAACTCCACGCCCTTGAGGCCGACCTCGATCATCCGGTTGACCGCGTTGACCCCGCCGCCGCCGATGCCGACGACTTTGATGACCGCCAGGTAGTTGTGCGGAGGTGTCATCCGGATGCCTTCCCAGGGATAAACCCTTACCCTCTACTAGAGGCTTAGGGCGATGTCAACTGCCAACCTCTCCGGCAAGGTAAGCGGCGGCGCGCCCCGAGCCAAGGACCGCTCACGGCGTGTCTAGCGACTTGTCACCTCGCAGCTGGCGAGCAGGCCGGGCGGGCCTGCCACGGCAACGTGGACTGGTCCGAGGTCCGCACCAAGTGCCGCGACATTGCCGCGTCGAAGCTGAACTGCCGGAACCTCCTGCCCATCCACCCGGAGAACGGCAAGCTCCCGGCCTTCTCCGGACAGCCACGCGACATGGGCATCGTGTTCCTGCTGTCGCAACTGCTGGAACTCCGCCGGCGACGTGACCAGAGACTGGCGCGCAAGAGACATGCCGATTCCAGCGCACTCCGTCGCCTTGTTCCAGATCAGGCGGGAGAGGTCAGGCCGGAAGCTGCCGACATCGACCGCACGCTGTGTCGCTACGACGAGTTGGACGTCGCCGGGAAGCACGTAAACGAGATCAAGCTCGACCGGGACCCCGTCGACCTTCACGAGGCTTTGCACAAACCACCGGCGCCATGCCGGCGCCGCCAGGAGCGCAGGAGAGGCGTGAAGCATCCGCCGTAGGGCGGCGATCCTGCGGGGACGCGGCTGTCCGCGTCCCCGCAGGCGCACAAACCACCTCGGCAGCCCGAGCCTCCAGCGTCCTTTCATGGGACCAGCTCACCGGATCGTCACCACGTCCGGCGCGCTGACATCAAAGGTCTCGCCCTCCCGGCTGAGCAACGCGGTGGCCACCTTCGCCTTCAGCTCGCTGCGCGTGGCGTCGCCCCAGACGACCTTGCGGCCGCCGACCAGCTTCAGCTGGATCCGGGCCGGGCCGTCCACAGTGACCGAGACCAGCTCGTCACGCAGCCGCGGGGTGAGCGCCACCAGCACCTGGACGCCCGCCTTGATGTCCCCGGCGGACCGGGCGGCCACCGTCGGCAGTCCGGACGGGCGTGACGCGACGGTGTGGTAGACCACCCCGGCCCGGTCCACCAGGAGAAACTTGCGGCCCTGCGGGACGACCGCCACCGCGGTCCGCTCGGTCACCCGGACCACCACCGTGTGCGGCCAGTCCCGGGTGACCGTCACGTGGTCGACCGGGGCGAGCGCGGTCACCCGCCGGCGTACCGCGGCCAGGTCCACCCGGGCCAGTGGCGTGCCGCGCCGGATGCCGGCGGCCTGCCGCACCTCGGGGACGGTCAGCACGCTGACCCCGGTGACCCGCACCTCGCGCACGCCGACCAGCGACGTGCCGTACCCGATCCAGGCGATCAGGCCAGCCAGCAGCGCGACGGCCAGGCCGGCCGCCCACGGCCGCGCCGCGCGCAGCCGGCGCCGCCGGGCGCGCTGGCTGAACCGGCGAACCGAGGGCGGGACGGCGTCCGGGCGGGCGCGCACCAGCCGCCAGCGGCGCCCGCTGCTGGACCTGGTGGACGGTGGGGCGGTCACGGCCGCTGGGCCAGCGCCGCGGTCAACTCGTCCCCCATCAGCGAGATGGGCGGGGCGCCCATGGTGACCACCACGTCGCCCTCCCGGGCCCGCCGGACCACCTCCGCCGGCACGTCCTCCCAGGACGGCACGAAGACCTTCCGGTCCGGGGGCAGGTCGATCGCGGCCGTCAGCGCGGCACCGCCCTCGCCGGGCCCGCGCACCTCGCCCGGGGCGAACACCTCCAGCACCACGGCCTCGTCCGCGATCGCCAGCGCGGCGGCGATCTCGGCCTGCAGGTCGCGGGTGCGGTACATCCGGTACGGCTGGAACACCACGATCAGCCGGCCGGCCCCGGCCACCTCGCGCAGCGTGGTCAGGGCGGCGGTCATCGAGGTCGGGTGGTACGCGTACTCGTCGTACACCCGCACGCCGCCGACCACGCCCTTGAGCTCGAACCGCCGGCGCACGCCGGGGAACGCCGCCAGAGCCTCCACGATGGACTCAGCGGGCAGGCCCAGCCGCAGCGCGGTCAGCAGCGCACCGGCGCTGTTGAGCCCCAGGTGCCGGCCGGGGACGGGCAGCGTCACCTCGCCGATCGACTGACCGTCCACAGTGGCCGTGTAGCGGACGCCGGCGGCCGACGACCTGATGTCGGACAGCCGCAGGTCGGCCGTGGACGCCTCGCCGTACGTGTGGACCGTGCGACCCTCCGCCCGCAGCACGTCGGCCAGCTGCCGGGCCCCGGGATCGTCCGCGCAGGCCACCACGAAGCCGTCGGGCGCGACCAGCCGGCCGAAGTCGGCGAAGGCGGCCTGCAGGGTGGCCAGGTCGCCGTAGGTGTTGAGATGGTCGGCCTCGATGTTGGTGACCAGCGCCACGTGCGGGCGGTAGAGCAGGAACGACCGGTCGCTCTCGTCGGCCTCCACCACGAAGTAGTCCCCGCTGCCGTGATGGGCGTTCGAGCCGACCTCGGAGATCTCGCCACCGATGACGAACGACGGATCCAGGCCGGCGTGCTGCAGGACCAGGGTCACCATCGAGGTGGTGGTGGTCTTGCCGTGCGTGCCGGCGACCGCGACCGCCTTGCGTCCGGTCATCGCGGCGGCCAGCGCCTCGGCGCGGTGCATCACCCGCAGCCCGCGCGAGCGCGCCTCGACCAGCTCCAGGTGATCGGCCGGGATGGCGCTGGAGTAGACGACGGTGTCCACACCGTCCAAGTTGGACGCCTGGTGACTGGTGTGGATGGTGCCGCCGAGCGCGCGCAGCCCGGCCAGTGCCGGCCACTCGCGCAGCTCGCTGCCGGTGACCCGGATGCCCCGGGTGAGCAGCAGGCGGGCCAGCCCGCTCATGCCCACCCCGCCGATCCCGATCAAATGGACCGTGCCGAGCTCCTCCGCGGTGAGCGTCCCCATCGGAGTCAGCTCGGCGATGTCGATCACGCCCATGGCACCCCCGTCGCCACCACCGCCTCCAGGGCGAACTCGCGCAGCCGCTCGTCGCCGTCGCGCACACCGTACGCCGCCGCCGCCGCGCCCATCGTCGACAGGCGCTGCGGGTCGTGCAGCAGCGGGACCGCCGTGCGCTCTATCCACTCCGGGCTCAGCTCGGCGTCGTCGACGATCAGCCCGCCACCGGCCTCGACCACCGGCAGGGCGTTGCGGTACTGCTCGCGGTTGCTGTGCGGGTAGGGAACGTAGATCGCGGGCAGGCCGACCGCGGCGGTCTCCGCGCAGGTGATCGCGCCGCCCCGGCACAGCGCCAGGTCGGCCGCGGCGTAGCCGAGCTCCATCTGGTCGAGGAACTTCAGCTTCACGTACGGCACCGGCAGGTCCGGCGGGATCTCCACATCCTCGTTGCGGGCGCCGATGATGTGCAGCACCTGGATGCCCGCCGCGGAGAGCGCCTTGGCCGCCCCGGCGGTGGCCAGGTTGATCGTGCGCGCGCCCTGCGAGGCACCGAAGACGAACAGCACCGGCAGGTCCGGGCGCAGGCCGAAGTACTCGCGGGCGCGGTCGCGGGTCGCCGCCCGGTCCAGGGTGGCGATCGACTGGCGCAGCGGCACGCCGACCACGCGCGCGTTGCGCAGCGCGTCGACCTGCTGCGTCTGGTGCGGGAAGCCCACCGCGACATGCTTGGTGAACTTCATGCCGAGCCGGTTGGCCACGCCCGGCGGCACGTTCACCTCGTGCACCACCAGCGGCAGCTCCCGCCGCCACGCGGCCAGGTACGCCGGGACCGAGACGTAGCCGCCGAAGCCGACGACGACCTCCGCCTTCACCTCTTCGAGGATCTTCCCGGCGGCGCGGGCGGCCCGCCACATCCGGTCCGGCGTGCGGACCAGGTTCATGTTGACCGAGCGGGGCAGCTGGTGGGCGGGGATGTGCCGCAGCTCGTACCCGTGCCGCGGGACCAGCTCGCTCTCCAGCCCTCGTTCGGTGCCCAGGCAGGTGATCCGCACGTACGGGTCGTGCCGGCGCAGGCAGTCGGCGAACGCCAGCAGTGGATAGACGTGCCCCCCGGTGCCCCCGCCGGCGAGCACCACCGACCGCAGTTCACCGATCACTCTCGTCGTCCTCTCTGGGGTTTGGGCAAAGGCGGCAACGGCGCCCACACTAGCCGTACCCACCTGGCTGGGGGGCGGGCGTGCAGGGCCCGTACGGCGTCCGGCTCGGTCCGGGCGAAGGAGGCGAGCATGCCGACCGCGGCCAGCGTCACCACCAGCGCGCTGCCGCCGTCGGAGATGAACGGCAGCGGCAGGCCGGTGATCGGCAGCAGGCCGACCACGCCGCCGATGTTGATCACGGCCTGGCCGACCAGCCAGGTGACGATGGCCGCCGCCGCCAGCCGGCGGAACGGGTCGTCCACCCGCCCGGCGATGCGCAGCCCGGTGTACGCCAGCACGGCGAACAGCGCCAGCACCACCGCGCAGCCGACCACGCCCAGCTCCTCGGCGATGACCGCGAAGATGAAGTCGTTGTGGGCGTTGGGCAGCCAGTCCCACTTGAGGCTGCCGTTGCCCAGCCCGACCCCGAACCAGCCGCCGTCCGCGATCGCGTACCGCCCCTGCAGGCTCTGCAGGCACTCGTTCTGCTGGTGCACCAGCTGGTCGCAGTAGCCGCCGCGGTCCAGGAACGCGGTCAGCCGCTCCACCCGGTAGCTCGCCTTCGCGACGATCAGCAGCAGCACCCGTCTA
>JADGHA010000247.1 GCA_019689695.1 Micromonosporaceae bacterium
GCCCGCACCCTCTACCCCCCGACGCGGCCGGTCCACCCGGCGCCATCACCGGCAGCCAACCGAGGCGGACGTACGCTGCGACGCATGGGTGAGCAGACCGATCCCCCGGCCCGCACCCAGACCGGCGGCGGAACCGGCCGAGGACGAGCCCGGGCCTGGATCGGGTCCATGCGCGCGGTCAGCCGCATACTCAACGCGGGCGAGGCGGCCCAGCCGCGGGCGGCCAGCGCGGCGCCCACCAGGCGCAGCGCGATCGTCGACTGTGGTCTGTACGTGGACGGGGTACGCCAGGCGGGGGACCGGCACTACTCGGACGCGCTGGCCGCGGCTCGGGGCCAGCGCAACGCGTTCGTCTGGCTCGGCCTGCACGAGCCCGATGCCGCGGAGATGGCCGCGGTGGCCCGGGCGTTCGGGCTGCACGAGCTGGCGGTGGAGGACGCGGTCAAGGCGGGCCAGCGGCCCAAGCTGGAGCAGTTCGGGGAGATCAGCTTCCTGGTGCTGCGGACCGCTCGGTACCTGGAGCACGGCGAGCTGACCGAGACGTCCGAGGTGGTGGAGACCGGGCAGGTCATGCTCTTCATCGGACCCCAGTTCGTGGTCAGCGTCCGGCACGGGGATGCCTGCCGGCTGGCGCCGGTGCGCGCCGACCTGGAGACCAAGGCGGAACTGCTGGCGACCGGGCCGTGGGCGGTCGCGTACGCGATCACCGACCGGGTGGTCGACCTGTACATGGACGTGGCCGGTGCGGTGGAGGAGGACCTGGACCGGCTGGAGGAGCACGTCTTCTCCCGGCACTCGCACAGCCGGATCCAGCGCATCTACCAGCTCAAGCGGGAGCTGGTGGAGTTCAAGCGGGCGGTGATGCCGCTGCAGCGCCCGCTCGCGGCGCTGGTCTCCCCGGACGAGCGCCCACCGGTGCCGGCCGAGGTGCGCCGCTACTTCCGCGACGTGCAGGACCACCTGACCCGTACCGCCGAGCAGATCAACTCCTTCGACGACCTGGTCAACTCGATCCTGCAGGCCCGCCTGGCGCAGGTCACCGTGGACCAGAACAACGACATGCGCAAGATCGCCGCGTGGGCCGCGATCGCCGCCGTGCAGACGACGATCGCCGGGGTGTACGGCATGAACTTCGAATACATGCCGGAGCTGCACTGGAAGTACGGCTACGCGGGCATTCTCGCCCTGATGCTGGGCAGCGCCCTGGTGCTGTACCGCTTCTTCCGCCGCTCCGGCTGGCTCTGACCACCCCCCTCTTCCCCGCGATCTTGCACTTGTGTACCCCGGTAAAAGCGACATGTCATGTTATTTCGGGGAGCACAAGTGCAAGATCGCGGGAAGGGGGGAGGTCAGCGGCCGCGGTTGCTGGACGGGTGAGTCGTCGGGGAGATGGCCTCGGCCTCCGGCACCTCCGGCTCCGCCCCGCTCAGCGCGCGACGAGCCTGGTCGGCCAGCGGGCCCACGCCCTGCGTGCCCTTCCCGGGCATCGGCTGCCGGGTCTGGGACGTCAGCGGCGCGGCGGTCGTTGACTCCTGCGAGGCCTGCTTGTCCTCATGCGACTGCGCCATCTTGGTCGGCTCGCGCGGCGGCCGGGCGCTGGTGTCGTACGCGTCCCAGCTGGTATGCCGGCGGCGGCGCCCGATCAGCGTGCCCACCGCGCCGGCGGCGGCGCCGGCCGCGAGCAGGCCGGCGAGCCGGCGGCCGCGCCGCTTCCGCGCCATCTCGCGTTTCCGCTTGTTCCGCCCCATCATGGGCATCTTGTTTCGCCCCATCATCGGCACCATGCTGCGGGCCTTTTCGCCGGCCTGCTGCTTGCGTGCCGCGGCCATCCGGGCCATCGCGCCGGCCGCGGTGCCCATCGCCATGCGCTTCGCCGCGCTCATCCGCGGCCGCATGGCGGTCGAGACCGTGTCCGCGCCGTGCGACGCGGCCTGCTTCAGGTGGCCGAAGGACTCCCCCAACTCGTCTCGGAAGAGCTCACTGCGGGTCTTGGCCGGACGTCGGCTGAACACACCACATCACCTCCCTGGTGCTGGTGTTACCCCCCTGGTCATCCTCCCCCCTCGGGTGCGCCTGCGCGACCGGAACGGGGTACATGGGAGAATCCGGATAGGTAACTCAACTACGACAGGAGTACCCGTGGCCGAGACCCTGTACGCCACCCTGCACACCAATGCCGGGCCGATCCGACTCCAGCTCTTCCCCGACTACGCGCCCAAGACGGTGCGCAACTTCGTGGAGCTGGCCGAGGGCACCCGCCCGTACACCGACCCGCGCACCCGGCAGCCCGGCAGCGGGCCGTACTACGACGGCACCACGTTCCACCGGGTCATCAAGGGCTTCATGATCCAGGGTGGGGACCCGACCGGCACCGGGCGCGGCGGGCCCGGCTACACCTTCGAGGACGAGTTCAACTCGGAGCTGGTCTTCGACCGGCCGTACCTGCTGGCGATGGCGAACGCCGGGCCGCGCACCAACGGCTCGCAGTTTTTCATCACCGTCGGCCCGACCCCGCACCTCAACTTCAAGCACACCATCTTCGGCGCCGTGGCCGACGACGCCTCGGCCCAGGTGGTGGAGTCGATCGCGGCGACCGACACCGACCGCAGCGACCGGCCGATCCGGGACGTCGTGATCGAGCGCGTCGAGATCGAACGCGTCCCCGCTTAGCGCGTCACGCGGAACACCGCTACTGGGCCGCCCGCGCGATACCGTTGCGGACATGACCCAGCCCCCGCCGACGATCCCGGTCTGTTACCGCCATCCGGCGCGGGAAACCTACGTCCGGTGCACCAGGTGTGACCGACCGATCTGCCCCGACTGTATGCGGGAGGCATCGGTCGGTCACCAGTGTCCGGAATGCGTGCGTGCCGGCCGGCGCACCCAACGTCCGGCGCGGACCGCCTTCGGCGGCAGCCACGCCGGCCAGCACGGTTACGTCAGCCTGACGCTCATCGCGATCAACGTGCTGATGCTGATCGCCGCGGCGATCTCGGCGGGCAGCGGGGACGCGTTCGCCGGCGGCCGCGGCTGGGGCGGCCTGCTGGGCGCGCGCACCCCGCTGCACGAGTGGGGTTCCGTCCTCGGCCAGGCCCTCTACGGCAACCCGCCGCAGGTCCACGGGATCGCCGAGGGCGAGTACTACCGCCTGCTCACCGGCATGTTCCTCCAGTACGGCCTGCTGCACCTGATGCTGAACATGTGGGCGCTGTGGGTGCTCGGCCGGACGCTGGAGGCGGTCCTCGGCCCCGCCCGGTTCCTGGCCCTGTACCTGACCGCCGGGCTCGGCGGCAACGTGGCGGCCTACCTGTTCAGCGACCCGGCGGTGCTCACCGCTGGCGCCTCCGGAGCCATCTTCGGCCTGTTCGCGGCGCTGTTCATCGTGATGCGCAAGCTGGGCCGGGACACCTCGGCGGTGGTGCCGATCCTCGTGTTCAACCTGGTCCTGACGTTCTCCGTGTCGAACATCTCCATCGCCGGACACCTGGGCGGCCTCGTCATCGGCGCGCTGGTGGCGGTCGGCATGGCGTACGCGCCGCAGGCCCGCCGGGTGCTGCTCCAGAGCGGGACGGTCGTCGCGGTCCTGGTCGTGCTGGCCGTGCTGACCGTGGTGCGGACCAGTGCGCTGACCGGCTGAGTGGCGCGAGCTAGTGCCCTGACCGGCTGAGCGGCGCGAGCGCGGCCAGTGCCTCGGCCGGCGGCACGCCCAGGTCCCGCTCGCTGAGGAACAGCAGCTCGTCCCCGATGTCGATCTCCAGCAGCTCGGTGCGCAGGCCGAGCCGGTGCCGCTCGTCCACGCGTACCCGATCGACCTGCGACCACGGCAACCGGCGGCGGCGGGCGACGCCCGTGACCAGGGTGACGCCCTCCGCGTCGGCCCGCAGCCGCACCGGGAACACCAGGTCGCGGACGGCGTACGCGCCGAGGCCGGCCGCCGCGACCGCGGCCAGCGACCGTCCGACCAGGTCGGACGCGACAGCGAGGCCGAGCAGTGCGAAGACCGCGGCGGCGGCGAGCTTCACGACCGGCAGCTTGCGCTGCACCCGCCACTCGAGAACGCGCCCATCCCCCGCGGCGTTCCCACCCGCCATGGCCTCAGCGTACTGTCGAGTAGTGCGTGATGCGGTCATAGTCGGAGCGGTACGGACGCCGATCGGCCGGCGCAACGGCGGCCTGTCCGCCATCCACCCGGTGGACCTGTCGGCGCACGTGCTGCGCGCGCTCGCCGACCGGGCACTGATCAACCCTGCGGACGTGGACGACGTGGTGTGGGGCTGCGTGTCGCAGGTCGGCGAGCAGTCCTGGAACATCGGCCGGAATGCGGTCCTCGCGGCCGGGTGGCCGGAGTCGGTGCCGGCGACCAGCGTCGACCGGCAGTGCGGATCAAGCCAGCAGGCGGTGCACGCCGCCGCGGCGGCGGTCATCGCCGGGCAGGCCGACCTGGTGGTGGCCGGCGGGGTGGAGTCGATGTCCCGCGTCCCGATGGGCGCGACGGGGCCCGGCACGCCGTACGGCGAGGCGCTGCGGGACCGCTACCGCGGCGTCGAGGGCTTCGCCGCGGACCAGCCGATCCCGTTCAACCAAGGCATCGGCGCCGAGATGATCGCCGCCCGGTGGGGCCTGAGCCGGCAGCAGCTCGACGAGTACTCCCTGCGCAGCCACCAGCTGGCCGCGGCGGCCGACTTCACTCCGGAGATCGCCCCGGTCGCCGGCCTGGCGCGTGACGAAGGCATCCGGCGGGACACCTCGCTGGAGAAGCTGGCGGCGCTGCCCACCCCCTTCAAGCCCGACGGCGTGGTCACCGCCGGTTCGGCCTCGCAGATCTCCGACGGCGCCGCGGCGCTCGCCATCACCACCTCCGAGTGGGCGGCCGCGCACGGGCTGACCCCGCTGGCTCGTATCCATACCGCGGTGGTCGCCGCCGACGACCCGGTCATCATGCTCACCGCGCCCATCCCGGCCACCGAGAAGGCGTTGCGGCGCGCGGGGCTCACCCTTGACGACATCGGGGTGTACGAGGTGAACGAGGCGTTCGCCCCGGTGCCGCTGGCCTGGCTGGCCGAGACCAAGGCGGACCCGGACCGGCTCAACCCGCGTGGCGGCGCGATCGCGCTCGGACACCCGCTCGGCGGCTCGGGCGCCCGGATCATGACGACGATGCTGCACCACATGCGGGACAACGGGATCCGGTACGGCCTGCAGACCATGTGTGAGGGCGGCGGGATGGCCAACGCCACCATCCTCGAGCTGCTCTAGCGCTCCCGCCTCCGTGTTGATCATGCGATGAGTGGCGGCAGCCGACGGTCTCCGCCGCCAACGTCATGATCAACGCGTGCGCGCGCCCGGCGGGGGGCGGCATGATGGGCGGCGTGACTGGCGGCGGCAAAGGCCTGGTCCTCGTGGTGGAGGACGAGCGGCCGATCGCGGACCTGGTCCGGATGTACCTGGGCCGGGACGGGTTCGGCGTCCACGTGGAGCACGACGGGCCGGCCGGGCTGGCCGCCGCCCGCCGGCTGCGCCCGGTCGCCTGCGTCCTCGACATCGCCCTGCCCGGCCTGGACGGCACCGAGATCTGCCGGCAGCTGCGGGCGGCCGGTGACTGGACTCCGGTGATCTTCCTGACCGCGCGGGACGACGAGGTGGACCGGGTGGTCGGGCTGGAGCTCGGCGCCGACGACTACGTGACCAAGCCGTTCAGCCCGCGGGAGCTGGTCGCCCGGGTCAAGGCGGTGCTGCGGCGTACCGCGGGCGGGCCGGCCGAGCAGGAGCGGCCGCGCCAGGTCGGTCCGGTGGTGCTGGATCCCGCCCGTCGCTCCGTGGTCGCCGCCGGCGCGCCGGTCCAGCTCACCTCGACCGAGTTCGACCTGCTGGCGCACCTGATGGCAAGGCCGGGCCGGGTCTTCACCCGGGAGGAGCTGCTCGCCGCGGTCTGGGGGTACGCCGCGCAGGCCGGCACCCGAACCGTCGACGTGCACGTGGCGCAGGTGCGGGCGAAGCTGGGCGCCGCCGCCTCGGTCATCCGGACCGTGCGCGGCGTCGGCTACACGGCGGACGATGCCTGACCAGCGGCTCACCGAACCGCTGCCGGTGCTCCGCGCGCGGCGGCCAGGGTTCGCGCGGACCCTCACCGGCCGGGCGGTGCTGGTCGGCTGCTCGGTCGCGCTCGTCTCGGTCCTGGTCACCGCGCTGGTGGCGGTGCCGGTCACGCTGCGCGCCGGGCAGCGGCAGGCCCGCGAGGCGCTCGCCGCCGAGGCGAACGTGGCCGCGGCCGTGCTGCGCAACCGCCTGGACCGCGGCATCGTCACGCCGCAGGCCGGGCGGCTGCTGGCGCAGCTGCGCCGCGAGGGCATTGACATGTATCTGGTCCGGGACGGCCAGGCGGATCCGGCCGGCCTGCCGGACGCCGTGGTGCAGGCCGTCGCCGCGGGCGAGCGGGTCAGCCGGAGGGCCCGGGTGGACGGACGGCTGTCCATAGTGGAGGGGCGGCCGCTGGCGGCGGGGCAGGGG
>JADGHA010000248.1 GCA_019689695.1 Micromonosporaceae bacterium
TCCGGCCGGCTGCGTCAGATGTTTATAAGAGACCGCCGCGGTCTGGGTCGTCGTCGTCTTCGTCCTGGTCAGCGCCGGCGCTTGACCGCCCGGCGGGCCGGTGCCGGCCACCGGCCGGGGCCGGTGGCGCTACGGCAGCCGGGACGTCCACATCAGACTCATCGCGCCCGCGGCGAGCGCGAACAGCAACCCCACGCCCAGGTACCACTGGGTCACCTCGCGTGGCTTGATCCGGTGCCCGATCGAGCTACCCATGTCCTCGTACACCCGCTTGAGCTCGCCGGCGCTGGCCGCCTCGTAGAAGAAGCCCGAGGTGGTCTCGGCGAGCTGGGCCAGGGAGAGCCGGTCCACCGGGACCCGTTGCAGCTGCCCGCCGATGTCCACCACGCCGGTGTCGGTGCCGAAGGCGATCGTGGAGACCGGCACGTTCGCGTTCGAGGCCGCGGTGGCTGCCTCCTCGATGGTGCGGCCGTAGGTGCGGTACCCGTCCGACAGCAGCACGATCCGCGCCGGCGGCGGCCCGTCCGCGCCGTCCGCCGGCACGGACTGGATCGCCTGCAGGCAGGTGAAGACCGCCTCGCCGGTGGCGGTCGCCTCGGCCAGCTGCAGCCCGTCGATCGCCTGGATCACCGACTCGTGGTCCTTGGTCGGCGAGACCAGCACGTTGGCCGACTTGGCGAACGAGACCAGGCCGAGGTTGTAGCTGTCGGGCAGCTGCCGGACGAACTCCTTGGCCGCCTCCTGGGCCGCGGCCAGCCGGTTGGGCTGGACGTCGTCGGCCTCCATGGACAGCGACACGTCGATCGCCAGCATCACGGTGGCCCGCTCCAGCGGCTCCTTGGCGTCGACGGACGGGCGGGCCATCCCGGTGGCCAGCGCCAGCAGGGCGACCAGGAACGCCCCCGCGGCCAGGTGCCGCCGCCAGCCCAGGCCCTTCGGTGCCAGCGACTTCAACAAATCGACGTTGGTGAACCGGACCGCGTACGCCCGGCGGCGCAGCTGGCGCCAGACGTACGCCGCGGCTACCGCCAGCACCGGCACCACCGACAACAGCCACCACGGTTGCAGGAAACGGATCATCGGGTGGTCCCCCTGGTACGCGCGTGCCGCTGGGCGGCGACGAACCGGACGATGTCCAGTAGCCAGTCGGAGTCGGTGCGCAGCCGTAGGTGCGCGGCGCCCGCGTTGCGCAGCGCGTCGGCGATCTCCGCGCGCTGGGCGGCGGCCGCCTTCGCGTACCGCTGGCGCAGCCGGGGATCGGCCGTCTGCACCTCGTGCATCTCGCCGGTTTCCGGGTCGACCAGCTCAAGTACCCCGACGTCCGGCAGCTCGAGCTCGCGCGGGTCGACCACTTCCACGGCGAGCACGTCGTGCCGCACGGCCAGCTTGCGCACCGGCCGCGCCCACTGCGCCGTCGGCGCCAGGAAGTCGGAGATCACCACGCCCAGGCCGCGCCGGCGCGGCGGCCGGTTCAGCATGTCGATCAGCGCGCCGAGGTCGGCCCGGCCGGGCTGGATCGCGGTGCGCGCGATCGTGCGCATCAGGCCCTGCGCCTCTTTGCGCCCCGGACGGGCGGGCATCCGGACCCGGGCGCTGCCGGTCCCGACCACCGCGCCGACCCGGTTGCCGCCGCGGACGACCAGGTGGGTCACTGCCGCGGCGGCGCACACCGCGAGGTCCCGCTTGAGCCACTTGGCGGTGCCGAAGTCGAGGCTGGCCGACAGGTCCACGGCCAGCCAGGTCTCCAGCTCGCGGTCGGCCACGGTCTGCCGCACGTGCGGCAGCGTGGTGCGCGCGGTCACCGGCCAGTCCATCCGGCGCACGTCGTCGCCCGGCCGGTACTCCCGGGACTCCCCCGGTTCGCTGCCCGGCCCGGGCAGCAGGCCCAGGTAGTCGCCCTGCAGCAGCCCGTCCAGCTTCCGGGTGATCAACAGCTGCAGGCGCGACAGGACCGCCTCGGCCCGGGCCGAGGCGGCATCGCCGGCCTGCAGCGTCACGCCCTGTTCCCGACCGGGTTGGCGCTCTGCCGCGGTGCGACGGTGGGCAGCGGCACCGTGCTGAGCACCCGGTTGACGATGTGGTCGGCCGGGATGTCGTCGGCGAGCGCGTCGTAGCTGAGCACCAGCCGGTGCCGCAGGACGTCCGGAGCCACGTCCTGCACGTCCTGCGGCAGCGCGTAGTCCCGGCCGCGCAACAGCGCCAGCGCCCGGGTGGCCCGCACGATGCCCAGCGAGGCGCGCGGGCTCGCGCCGTACTGGATCAGCTGGGCGATGTCGGCCAGCCCGTGCTCGGCCGGCTTGCGGGTGGCGAGCACCAGCCGGACGGCGTAGTCCACCAGTGCGTTGTGCACGAAGACCTGGTCCGCCTTCTGCTGCAGGGCGACCAGGTCGGCCGGGGAGAAGATGGTGGCCGGCTCGGGGGTGCGCACCCCGACCCGGTAGACGATCTCGCGCTCCTCGATGTCGGTCGGGTACCCCACCACGATCTTCATCAGGAAGCGGTCCCGCTGCGCCTCGGGCAGCGGGTAGACGCCCTCCTGCTCGATCGGGTTCTGCGTCGCCATCACCAGGAACGGGGTGGGCACCGGGTAGGTCTGGCCGCCGATCGAGACCTGCTGCTCGGCCATCACCTCCAGCAGCGCCGACTGGACCTTGGCGGGGGCCCGGTTGATCTCGTCGGCGAGCAGGAAGTTGACGAACACCGGGCCGAGCTCGACGTCGAACTTCTCGCTGGACTGCCGGTAGATGCGGGTGCCGACGATGTCCGCCGGCACCAGGTCGGGGGTGAACTGGACCCGGGCGAAGGTGCCACCGACCACCCGCGCCAGGGTCTCCACGGCCAGCGTCTTGGCCACCCCCGGCACACCTTCGAGCAGGCAGTGGCCGCGGGCGAGCAGTGCCACGAACATCCGCTCGATCAGCCGGTCCTGCCCGACGATGACCCGCTTGACCTCGAACAACGCGCGCTCCATCAGGGTCGCGTCCTCGGCCGGGGTGGTCGTCGGGGCGGGGCTGGACGGCGCGGAATGAGCTGGTGAGGTCGGCTGGGCCACTGGTCCTCCACGGCGCGTCTGAATCTGGTCCCGGTGCGACGTACCCAAGCGTTGCACGCCTTCCTGTGGATTCGCTCACCAGTCCCGTACTTGGTCGCAAACCGCGCGGGACACGCCCAACCAATCATCTTTCTCCCATTCGGCCGAATGGCCATGGCGGGAGGGTAGACACGAGGGGGTTCATCGTGGGTACGATTCAGCCGTCGCCGGGCGGCTTCCCCCGTGGCCGCCCGGCGCTTCCTGTCTCGGCCGTCCTCCGGCGGCTATGGTTGCCCTGTGCAGCCGTCCCCCACCCGGTGCTCCGCGAAGGGCTGTCACGCGCCGGCCGTCTGGGCCCTGCGCTGGAACAACCCCAAGCTGCACGAGCCGGACCGGCGCAAGACGTGGCTGGCCTGTGACGCGCACCGCGCCTCGCTGAGCGAGTTCCTCGGCGCCCGCGGCTTCCTGCGCGAGGTGACCCCGCTGGCGGACGGCCTCTAACCTGCAAGAGTGACCCCGAACGTGCTGAGCCCACTCGATCCCTGGCCGGACACGGTCCAGTGGCGGCGCGTCTCCGGCCGGCTGGTCTGGCTCGAACTGCTCCGCCTGGCCATCGTGCTGGTGGTCCTGCTCGCCGCCTGCCTCACCGGCTACCTGCTCGGCTGGGCCCCGGCGGCCTGGATCGGGTTGGGAGTCGCTCTGGTCGGCCTGCTGCGCGCGGTCGTCGTGGTTCGCGCGGTCAAAGCCTGGGGGTACGCGGAGCGCGACAGCGACCTGCTGGTGCGGCACGGCCTGATGATCCGCCGGCTCTCCATCGTCCCGTACGCCCGGATGCAGTTCGTGGACGTCACCGCCGGCCCGCTCGAGCGGGCGTTCGGCCTGGCCGCGGTGCAGCTGCACACCGCGGCCGCGGCCAGCGACGCCCAGGTGCCGGGGCTGGAGGCGGCCGAGGCCGCCCGGCTGCGCGACCGGCTGGCCGCGCTCGGCGAGGACCGGGTGGAGGGCCTGTGAGCGACACGCCGCTGCTGCGGCTGCACCCGCTCAGCCCGCTGCTGCACAGCGCCAAGACCCTGGCGGTGATCGTCGCCGCGATCTCCTGGCGGGGCTTCGCGCAGCTCGGCCTCGCCCGGTGGCTGGTCGTGGTGGTCGCCGTCCTGTTCGGCGCGGTGCTGCTGTCCGTGGTGAGCTGGCTGGTCACCGGCTACCAGGTCGTCGGGCGCGAGCTGCGGGTCCGGGAAGGGCTGCTGTGGCGGCGCAGCCGGGCCATCCCGCTGGACCGGCTGCAGGCGGTGGACGTGGTGCGGCCCGCGTTGGCCCGTCTGGTCGGCCTCGCCGAGCTGCGGCTGGAGGTGGTCGGGGCGAGCAAGGCGGAGGCCCCGCTGGCGTACCTGTCGGTGGCCGAGGCCGCGGCGCTGCGTACCCGCCTGCTGGCCCTCTCGGCGGCCGCCTCCGCGCCGGCCGCTGAACCGGTGCCCGCCGCCCACGCGGTGCCCGCCACGGACGCCGTGCCCGCCGGGACGGTGTCGGTCGCGCGGGCGGCGCACGCCGCCGGCACGCTGGCCGCCACGGCGGCCGAGCCGGAGCGGCCGGTTCATCGGGTGGTCAACCAGCACGTGGTGGTCGGCCAGCTGCTCACGCCGCAGGCCTGGCTGGTGCCGGTCGGCATGGCGTTCGTGGTGTTGCAGTTCGCATTCGAGGGGTCGCGGACCTTCGTCGGCATCGCCAGCACGATCACCGCCCTGGTCGGCGTGGCGGTACAGCCGGTGCGGCGGGTGCTGGACGACTGGGACTTCCGGATCTCCACCGCCCCGGCCGGGCTGCGGCTGCGCCACGGCCTGCTGGACACCCGCAGCCAGACCGTGCCGCTGAGCCGGGTCCAGGCCGTCGGCGTGACCTGGCCGCTGCTGTGGCGGCCCAAACACTGGCTGCGCTGCCGGATCGACGTGGCCGGCTACGGCCGCCCACGGGCGCGCGACGAGGGCGGCCCGGCCAACCGGCTGCTGCCGGTGGGCGACCTGGCAACTGCCCGGCTGGTCGTGTCCGAGGTGCTACCCGGGGTGGACGTCGCCGCCCTTCCGCTGACCCGACCGCCGGCCCGGGCCCGGTGGCTGGCCCCGGTGCGCCAGCCCATCCTCGCGGCGGGCCTCACCGACCGCGTCTTCGCCAGCGTCGACGGTCCGCTCACCCGGGAGCTGGTGGTCGTCCCGTTCGCCCGCATCCAGAGTGTGCGGGTGGTGCAGGGGCCGCTCCAGCGGCGGTTGCGGCTGGCCACCGTTCACGCCGACACGGCCGGCGGGCTGCATGCCGTCGCCCACCACCGGGACGTGGACGAGGCCCGGGCGCTCGCCGCCGAGCTGGCCGCCCGCGCCCGCGCGGCCCGCGCGGTCGGCTGAGCGCATCGCCGCCCACCACCGCTCGGCGACCCCGACCAGCAGGTAGGTCAGGCCCACGGCGACCCAGCCCGCCATCATGTCGATCACGTAGTGCTCGGCCGAGTAGACCAGCGTGAAGGTCATCGCCAGCGGATAGGCCAGCAGCAGCGGCCACCACCTGCGGCGTACCACCGGGAAGAAGAACAGCACGACGAACAGCGACCACGCGGCGTGCAGCGAGGGCATGGCCGCGACCTGGTTCGAGGCGACCTGACCGGCGTTGAGCAGGTTGCCCGCGCCGTGCAGGCCGATCTCCCGCCAACCCCGGGTGGAGATGCGCGTCACCGGCTCGATCAGCCCGTACTTCGACGCCCACCAGGGCGGGGCCGCCGGGTAGGCGAAGTAGGTCGCCAGGCCGATCGCGCAGAGCACGATGAACCGGCGCAGGTACGCCGCCCAGCGGGCCCGGTTGCGCAGCCACAGCACCACCGCCACCGCGAACGCCGTGACGAAGTGCGAGAAGTACACCCAGCTGACCAGCACGTCCCACCAGTGGATGGCGTCCGGGTCGTAGAGGTGCCGCTGCAGCCAGACCGTGGGTACCCCGCCGGTGAGGCCGCCGAAGATCCCCCGGTCGGCGGCGACCAGCTCCAGCGCGTGCGGCCGGGCGCCGTTGTCGGCGAACCCCCGGGAGATGTTGTACGCGACCAGCAGCAGCGCCACCGGCGACCAGTCCCGGGCGAAGCCGAGATGGGCACGCCACGGCCGGTCCGGCCGCCAGGCGATGGTCGCCGCCCAGATCCACGCGAACGCGTACAGCGGGTCGGTCGGCAGCCCCACGGTGACCCAGAAGACGGTGAAGGCCACCGCCCAGATCGTCATGCCGACTATCCGGCGTCCGTTCCTGCGGCGTCTGGTCTGCCTGCGCGGCGTGGCGACCCGGTCGGGCTGGGGAGATGACATTGTCCTTCAGGGTAACGACAGGGGTGCACCGCCGCGCCGGCGGCACACCGCGGATCCCGCTCCGGTTGTCATTCCCCTCCACCGTCGCCTTAGCCAGGTTCTGCCCACCCGGCTTCGCACCCGCCTGTAACACCCC
>JADGHA010000249.1 GCA_019689695.1 Micromonosporaceae bacterium
ATCCACGCCGCCTCTCTGCCAGGGCTACTCCTTCCAGCGACACGCCGATGGCACGGAAGCGTAGCGGCTAAGGAAAAGTTTCGGCAACGTTCGGAAACGTCACCACGGCGCGGGCGGCTGCCAAGCGACGACCGGTGGCCGGTCGTCACACGTGATCGCGTTGGGCAGTTTCCTGGCGTTGTACGTCGGTGATCCAGGTCACCCCGAGGTTGGTCATCGGTGAACGGGTACTGGTTGTGCAGGTACGCGTACTCGGACGTCTGGGTCATGGTTTTCCGCAGTTTGCCGTTGACCAGCGACGGCAGGAGCGCGGCGCGGGCAGGCGTGCCCGGGCCAGGTGAGCTTGACCTCGAGGAGGATGACGAGAACTGGATCCGGGCGCACACTGGCGGGCATGCGGACCAGTTACGCACACCAATCCCGGTTCAGCGATCCGGGGCAGTACCGCGACTTGCTCGCCGCGCTCCCGGCCAACCTGCCGGACCTCGCGGCCGTGGTCCGCAACGTCCTTGTCCACTACCGGGCTGCCGGGATCACCTTCACCGGAGACCGGCTCGCGGAGATCGACAACCGTTGGGTGGAACGCATCCTCGACACCGACCAGCGCCGGTTCGGCACCGAGCTGGCGGCGCCCCGCCCGCTGGCCGAACGCGTCGCGGGGTGTTGCCGCGACTTCACCCTGCTCACCGTGGCCGCATTACGGGAACGCGGTGTGCCGGCGCGCAGCCGCGTCGGTTTCGCGGGCTACTTCCGGCCGCCATTCCACGACGACCACGTGATCGTCGAGTACTGGGTCGGGGACCGGTGGGTGTTCGCCGATGCCCAGCTCGATCCCGCCCAGCCGTGGCCGTGGGACCCGTGCGACATGCCGCGGGTGGTCGGGCCGGTGCCCGCCACCGACCTGGCCTTCGCCACCGCGGCGCAGGTCTGGCGGTCGATCCGCCGGGGCGAAGTCGACCCCGACCAGTACGGCATCGACCCGTCGATGCCTCATTTCTGCGGGGCCAACGTGGTGCGCCAGTACGTCCTCATGGAGCTCGCCCACCGGTGCCGGGACGAGCTGTTGCTGTGGGACATCTGGGGCTGGGCGCCGGACGGGACCGGCGCCGACGACGGGCTCATCGACGAGGTTGCGCAGTTGCCGCTCGCCGCCGATGCCGGCGACGACCGGGCCGAACAGGAGCTTGCCGACCGGTACGCCACCGACCCGCAGCTCAACCCGTCCGGCCGGGTACGGTGCCTGTCACCGTCCGGACTGGACGAAATGGTCGACATTGGACTTTCGCAGCCGGCGTCGGCCGGTGGGTGAACTAGCCACCTCCCGGCCCGCCCGGCTCACTTCCCAGCCCTCCGGCTGCGCCGCCAGCCCGTCCGGCATCAGTGCCCAATGGCTTCACCGACAACAATGAAGTCTGGGTGGATTTCTACCCCGTGGCACAGGATTCCCGCCGTGCCCGGCGGGGTAGTGCAACAACCATGAGCGCCAGCTTCCGCCTCGGCAGGATCGCCGGCGTTCCAGTGGGCGTCAACTGGAGCGTTTTGGTCATCTTCGCCCTGATCGCGGCCGGGCTGTCGGCCGGTCAGTTTCCGCGCGCATACCCCGACCATGCGATGGCGGCGTACGTGGCCGCCGGCATAGGCGCGGCGGTGGTGTTCCTGCTCGGGCTGCTCGCCCACGAGGTGTCCCACGCGGTGATTGCCAAGCGCAACGGTATCGCCGTGAAAGGCATCACGCTGTGGCTGTTCGGCGGCGTCGCGGAGTTGCAGGGCGAGGCCGAATCCCCGGGCGCGGAGCTGCGCATCGCCGGCATCGGCCCGCTGGTCAGCCTGGTCATCGGCGGGATCTTCGGAGGCATCGCCGCGCTGCTGGCAGCGGGCGGCGCAGACAACCTCGCGGTCGGCGCCCTGGCCTGGCTGGCCGGCATCAACGTGGCGCTGGCCGTGTTCAACATCCTGCCCGCCGCGCCGCTGGACGGCGGGCGCCTGCTGCGCGCCGCGCTGTGGAAGTGGCGCGGCGACCGCACCTGGGCGGCCGTGATCTCCGCCCGCGCCGGCCGGGTGCTCGGCTGGTTGCTGATCGCCTTCGGGCTGATCCAGTTCCTGCTCGGGGCCGCCGCCGGCGGGCTGTGGCTGGCCCTGATCGGCTGGTTCCTACTCGGTGCGGCCGGTGCCGAGGAACGGCAGGCCGAGGTGGGCCAGGCGCTGTCCGGAATAAAGGTGTCGGACGTCATGTCCAGCAACCCGCAGACGGTGCCGCCGAACATCAGGGTCGCCGAGTTCATCGACCAGTACCTGTTCGGATACCGCCACACGGTGTTCCCGCTCGCTGAGGACGGGCGGCCGGTCGGGCTGGTCAGCCTGGACCGGGTGCGCCAGGTGCCGCCGGACCAACGGGAGCGCACCGGGCTGCGGGAGGTGGCCTGTGCGGAGAAGGACCTGACCATCGCCAGCCCGGAGGAGCCGCTGACCGAGCTGTTGCCGCGACTGAGCCAGTGCGCGGACGGGCGTGCCCTGGTGGTCGCGGAGGGACGGCTGGTCGGCATCGTCTCACCCAGCGACGTCAACCGGGCCATGTTGCGCGGCAGCATGCGCGACCCCGGTCATCGCCCGGAGCGGGCCCAGCCCGGCGCCCCGCGGCTGGGCTGGCGCGAGCCGTGACCGACGGCGGACGGGAAAGGTCGGACGAAAAGCTTCCCGCCGCGGACCGCAGGTAGCTGGCTGCGTCAACCTTGGTCGATAAATGGGACGTGCGGGGCGTACTCGTTGACCGCCCTGGCCAGTCGGGCCTTGTCCAGCCGCCAGAAGGTGACCGGGCGGCTGTCGGCGACCACGCCCTCGGGCAGGTTCGCGGGGGCGAGCGCCTTGTTGAGCCGCCTGAGCCGTCGACTCGTCGCCGATCCGGGCAGTGCCGCTGCGCCGCCCCGCCGCTGCACGCCGACGTACTGGACGGTGGCGGTGCCCACCGTTTGTCGCCAGTGAACGACGGCCTCGATCTCCGACCACGGGATGAACGCGGTGCGGCTGGCCGGCCACGGTGGTGCCTGGCCGAGAGTGACTCCTTCTGCCGTGACGGCGAAGGCTACCCGGCGACTGAACGCCGCGGACGCCGATCGCCCCAGGTATGCGCAGCCGAGCACCACCGCCAGCCCGCCCACCACCGGCTGGCCCGTGGCGGCCAGCGTGCCGCCGACGGCGACGAAGAGGAGGCTCGCCGGCAGCAGCACCAGATCCCGGCGCGTCCAACCGAATCGAGCGATGTAGTCATGATCATGCACCGGTCGAGGATGCCATGGAGATGACGGGGGCGGGCAGCTGGCGCCCGGCGACGGCGTCCTGCGCTGGCACGGACCGCCCTCGTCGGTGAGGTACAAGGCCGGGAAACCGGGACGAACCTGCCCATCACCGGCTTAGCCTGCCGGTATGGAGTCCGGCGAGCAGGCCACCCCGACGTTCAGCCCGTCCGCCGAGCTTCCCGCACTCAGCGAGCAGGAGCTGGCCGTCCTGCGTCAGGTCGGTCGGGACTGGTGCGCCGGGTTACCCGATGGGCGGCGCGGGGAGCTGCCGCTTGACCCGGCGCTCAACCGGTACCAGTCGCCGGCGCCGGGCCGGTTCAGCCGTATCGCGCAGGTCGACTTGTTCCGCGCGGCGGCGCCCAACCACCTGGTGGCCGAGGAGCCGGAGAGCGCCGGGCCGTCCGGGGAGCGGCTGCTCGCGCGGGTGCAGCGGGTGGTGCTGGGGCCGCCGCTCAAGAGCGCGGCCGTGGTGCAGGAGCGGCTCCGCAAGCTGGTGGCGCTGCCGGTCCTCTCCTCCGACCTGCTCTCCTCCGTGGCGTACGGGCCGGAGGCGATGCTGGCCGTCCTGGTGCTCGCCGGCACGACAGCGCTCGGGCTGTCGCTGCCCATCGCCGCGGTGCTGCTGGTGCTGATGATCACGGTCGGCACGTCGTACCGGCAGACCATCCGCGCCTACCCGCACGGCGCCGGTTCCTACGTCGTCGCCAGCGCGAACCTCGGTTCCCGGCTCGGGCTGGCCGCCGGAGCCGGCCTCATGATGGACTACGTCCTCACCGTCTCGGTGTCGGTGGCGGCCGGGGTCGACGCGGTCGTCTCGGCCCTGCCCCGGCTCGCCCCGCTGACGGTGCCGCTGGGCCTGCTGGTGATCGCGGTCCTGCTCGCCGGCAACCTGCGCGGCCTGCGGGCTTCCGGCAGCCTGTTCGCCGCCCCGACGTACGCGTTCGTCGCGGCCATGCTCCTGCTGATCGTGGTCGGCCTGGCCCAGGCCGGCCGCCGCGGTTTCGCCCCCACCGCCGCTCCACCGGTGAGCGCGACCGAGGGGCTGAGCCTGCTGCTGGTCCTGCGCGCCTTCGCCTCCGGCGCCACCTCGATGACCGGCATCGAAGCCGTCTCCAACGCGGTGCCTGTGTTCAAACCGCTCGAATGGCGCAACGCCCGCACCACGCTGACGTGGATGGTCAGCCTGCTCGTCGTCATGTTCGCCGGGATCGTCGCGCTGACCCACCTGCAGGGCGTGATCCCCCGGCCGGACCAGACGGCCCTGTCGCAGCTGGCCCGCAAGACATTCCACAGTGGACCGTTGTACGGCTGTGTGCAGGTGTCCACCGCGCTGATCCTGCTGCTGGCGGCGAACACCGCGTACCAGGGATTCCCCCGGCTGCTGTTCTTCATGGCCCGCGACGGCTACGCCCCGCGCACCTTCCTGCGGATGGGTGACCGGCTGGTGTTCAGCAACGGGATCCTCATCCTCTCGGTGGCGACAGCCGTCCTCTTCACCACGTTTCGAGGGCACACCCAGCGCCTCATCCCGCTGTACGCGGTCGGGGTCTTCCTGGCGTTCACCTTGTCCCAGGCCGGGATGGTGCGGCACTGGCTGCGGGTGCGCGGGCCGCACTGGCGCAGGAGCATGGCGATCAACGCCGTCGGTGCCGGGCTTTCCGCGCTGGTGCTGGTGACGGCCGCGGTCACCAAATTCGCCGAGGGCGCCTGGGTGGTGGTGCTCGCCGTGCCGTCGGTCATCCTGGTGGCCTTGCGGATCAAGCACCACTACGACGCCGTGCATACCGCGCTGGCCGCGCACACCCTGCCGCCGAGCCCTGGCAGGCCGGAACGCGAGGAGAACCAGGAGGCGGTGGAGCGCCCCGACCAGGTACGGCACCTCAGCGTGGTGCCAGTCGCCCGCCTCGACCTGGCGGCGATCCGCGCCCTGGCGTACGCCGTCTCGCTGGGCCAGCCGGTGTTCGCCGTCCATGTCAGCCCGGACGAGGAGGAGGACGACCGGTTCCGCAAGCAGTGGGAGAGCTGGGGTGACCACCTACGGCTGGAGATCATCGTCTCGCCGCACCGCGCGATCATTCCCAGCCTCGCCCGCTACCTGGAGGCGCTGCGTGCACTGCGGCCGGACGTGACGCTCACCGTGATCATGCCCGAGGTGGTGGTGAAGCACTGGTGGCACCGGCCTCTGCACGGCCACGACACCCGCCGGCTGCGTCGCGCCATGCGCACCGTCCCGGGCATCGTGGTCACCGCCGTCCCCATCCACGTCGCCGCCTGAGTCAGCGGCCTGGGCTACCGGCGCCACACGTCCGCGATGGGCGACGTCTTCGCGGCTTCGTTCAAGCGAGGCAGCCCGTACATCTCCTCGATGGTGGCGAGCACGCGGTAGTGGTCGACCGCCTCGGCGTACCGGCCGGGCTTGACACCGGCGCCGGCGAAGAGGGTGAGGATGTGGTTCCCGGGGTCGCCGTCGTTCTCGTCGAACGTGATGTCGTTCTCGTCGAAGGTGATGATGAGCAGGCTGTTGTGGGTCTTCGCCCAGCGCAGGTAACCGTCCAGGTGGTCGCGGGCCCATCGGTCGCCGACCGCTACCGAACAGTCGTGCATGTCGTGGCACAGGTTCGGGATGACGAAGGAGACGGTCGGCAGCCGCGAATAGTCGGTGGGGAGGTCCCGGTACGGCAGATTGGCGCTGGGCGGGATGTTGGTGAAGTCGACCCACGGGTTGTGCTTGGCGGCGTACCGGCCGTACGAGCAGCCGGAGAAGCCGGCGGCCGGCAGGTCCTCGGAGTAGCCGGCGAAGCTCAGCTCGGCGTCGAGCAGCTGCCGGCCCAGGTTGGGCCGGTCGCCGAGCCTGGTTGGGCAGTGGTTGCTGCGCACGCCGTATGTTGAGCCGGCGAACAGCGCCACATAGTTGGGCTGGCTGGGATGGGTGATCCCGCGGGCGCGGGTGAAGACCGCCGACTGCGCCATCACCTCGTTGAGGTAGGGCGCGTTGCTGCTTCCGGCGACCTGCTCGTACGACTTGTTCTCGAAGACGGCGATCAGTACGTGGTCCGGGCGGGGGAGGCGGGAAGCCGTCGCGGCGGGCGCCTGCGCTGGCGACGCTGAGGACGCCGGCGACACTGGCCGCCCCGGCGCCGCCGCCGGGGACGGCCGGGCCGGCGCGGGATCAGGCGAGCACGCCGCCACTGCCATCAGCAG
>JADGHA010000250.1 GCA_019689695.1 Micromonosporaceae bacterium
AAATCGGCGACAGATAATCCATCCGGGTCACAAACGTGGTCCCCTGCACCCAGTTACGGAACTCAAGGTTCTTCTCAATACCGGTGTGCAGGTAGCCGACGACGACCTCCATGCTGGTGACCGTCTCGCCCTCCAGCTCGAGGATCATGCGGCAGACGCCGTGGGACGACGGGTGCACCGGGCCCATGTTGATGACGATCCGCTCGTCGGCGACCGGATCGATGCTGGATACAACCGTGTCCCAGTCCCCACCGGTGACGGTGAAGATGCGACCTTCGGTGGTTTCCCGGGCGGTCGCAGACATCGCCTCGGGGCTTGGCTGGTCAACAATCGTCACGTCGGCTCGCTCCAAACTGGCGTCCTGCCTGGTACAGGGCGTTGTACCAGATGGTACAGCCAGCTAGGGGCACAGATGTTCCAGACGTTGTCAAGCTCACGTACGACGGCGCGGCCGGCACTGTGAAATGGGCCGGCCGGACCGGTGGCTGGGCAGTGTTGCCCTCGGTCTGCAGGTATCTCTGCCGCTCCTACTGGTGATCCCGTATGGTGACGGGCGGCGAAGGAGGAAGGCACGTGCGGCTCAGCGTTGGGACGGATATCGCCGCGCCGGTGGACAAGGTCTACGCGGTCTACGCCGACTACCGGCGCTGGCCGGAGATCTTTCCGACCATCCACGGCGTCCGCGTCATGGAGGGCGACGAGCGCGACCTGACTCTCGCCATCGACCACGTCGAAGGCATGGTGCGTAACCGCATGATCCTTCGGCCCCCCGGGCAGATCGTCCTCGAGGAGAACAAGCGGGCTTACGACGCGACGTTCATCAACACATTCCGCCCGTCCGGCGCCGGCACCCGCTTCGTGGTCGACGGCCACATTCGCCTCAAGGGCATCCGCCGCCTGCTGGCGCCCATCGTCCGCCCGTACGCCCGGCGACTGATGCGCCGCTTCCAGTTGGCGCCGGTGAAGGCCGCGGCCGAACGCGGCTTCGCCGCGGACCCGTCTCGGTGGGAGAACGGTAGCCGGGAGTGAGCGGCTCGATGTGCGTGGGCAATCGCATCGCCGATGCCGGCTGAAGGCCCTGGTCTGTCGCCGTAGGTGGCGGACAACTACTGAGGCTTTCCCTGGCGGCGCGGTGCGGTCGCCCGTCTGCGGGCCGATGGCGTGGCGGTCCTGCCCGCCTGCTTCTCCCATAGTGAGACGAAGTACTCCGCGGCTTCCTCGACGCCGGCCACGTCGTGTGTGGTCAGCATGTCGAGCAGCAGGCCCCGTACCACGGCCAGGGCGAGGCGGGCATGTGCGCGCGCCGAGGCCGGGTCGAAGCCGTGCCGTTGGAGCAGCTCCTCTCCCTGCTCGAGCCACGGCGTGATGACGCTTTCCAGCAGCCCGGCCGTGCCCGGACGCCCTTGCAGGGCCTGGCCGTACATCTCGAAAAACAGCCGCTCGTTCGGCCACAAGGCAGGGTCGGCCAACCGTTGCCAGAGAGCGCGCGTGAGGTCGGCCAGTGTATGGTCGCCGGACATGTCGAGTTCAGCCAGGGCGCGGCGCTGCCGTTCCTCGACGGTGCGGACGACCTCGACCAGCAGCCCCTCCTTGGAGCCGAAGTGGTAGATCAGCATGCGATGGCTGGTGCCTATCGCCGCCGCGAGGCCGCGCAGGCTCAGATCCGTCACGCCGTGCTCGGCCACGTAGTCCACGGCCGCGTTCAACAGCCGCTCACGAGAATGGCGGGGCTGCTGTGTCACGCCGCCCCGCTCCCCTCGTACACGTGGCGCATCGTACCGGGATCAGGCGGCCGGCAGGAGCCGACGGGCGAGGCGGACGAGCCGGTCGGCGTCGGTCAGCCGCGGGTCTTGCGATAGGCGTCCTTCAGGCAGATCTTCCCGTTCCGGAACCGCCAGAGGTCGATACCGCGTTCGCACCACTGCGAACCGTCGGCGGCAGCGAAGCGGTAGGTCCAGGTGCTCACCGCCCATTCCCCGAAGATCACCGGTTCGCCTTGCTCGATGACGGCGCCTGCGTCGTGGTCGAACATGACGCGGAAGCCCTCGGCCAGTTCCTGATGGCCACGAAACGTACGTCCCGGCTCTGGGCCGACGGACGCAGCGTAGACGGCGTCCTCGGTCATCAGCTCCAGCAAGCCGGCAACGTCGCGGCCGGCCCAGGCCGCGGCGAACCGGGCCAGGCAGTCGCCGGGGCTCAACTCAGACGTCATCGAAGTACTCCTGTGCCAGGTATCCATCTATGTCCGGGCCGTTCGGGTTGGCGAGGATGTGCTTGATCCACGCTCGGCGTTCGAAGTCGGTGACGCTCAACTCCCACACGCACCCGACCGCATGCGTCGGGTGAGGCGACAGTTCCTCGGGACGGTCGGCCGGCGCGGAGAAGACCCTCTGGTGAACCTCGTTCTGCTCCGCCCACCAGCAGACCAACGCGTAGGCGAGCCGCGGCGCGTCATGAGCGATGACGAATCCCACGCCGTAACGGTCGTCGCTGACGGCGGGCGACGGAAGCGTCCGCTGCGCGGCGTGCAGCGCGGCCGTGGCAACCGTCTCCCGCACCGGCCGCCCTTGCGGCGCGATCCCGTACAGCTTCACCACCCAATCACCCAGCTCGGCGCGGCGCAGGAAGCCCACGCTGCGCGGCTGGTACGGGGCGCGCAGGCTCGGCCCCGGATAATTCAGATCTGGCGAGTACACCCACCACCACCTTTATAAAATGAGGTCGTTTGCTCATCGGACTTTACTTGTACAGGGTAACGGAGGAGTTGATCGCTGTGCAGCCCCTGGATCAGGTCAATCGCGTCCTGCTGGCCGAACTCTCCCGGGACGGGCGAAAGACCGTCAGGTCGCTTGCCGCGCTCGTGGGATTGTCGGAGCCCGCCGTGCGCGACCGGCTGGACAAGCTGTCCCGCGACGGCGTGATCACCGGCTATCGCGCCGTCGTCGATCCCAATGCCGTCTCGGCCGGCACCGCCGCCTTCGTCGCGGTGCGCTTCAACTCGGACCCGAGTGCCAAGGCCGCGGTCAACGCCGCGCTGGAGCAGGAACCGTGTGTGCTGGAGGTCCACGAGGTCGCGGGCGAGGACTGCTACCTCATCAAGGTCCGGGTGGGGTCGACCCTCGAACTCGCCGACGCGCTCGATCGCATCCGGGCGATCCCCGCGATCTCACATACGAAATCCACCGTCGTCCTGCGCACCGTCTTCGAAAGGCCGGTCACCATCCAGCCGGCCCCCCAGCTCGATGGGCAGCCAAGACGATCGTCCGAGTCCGCGCAGAGTAGGGCCTGACTGCCCGCGTCGACCGCCGACGTGCCCGCTGGCCGGTCCCGGGTGCGTCCCGTCCCGGCGCCGCAGCCAAGTCGGGCCGGCGCGCATGCCAGAGTCCACTTCTCGACACCTGGTGGACTCACGGCGCGGGGATGGCGAGGATGGCGCATATGTCATCGTCCGAGTGCGACGAAGGACAGCGCGGTGGCGGCCGCGACCGGATCGTCCACTCCGGACGCCTGCGCCGCGCAGAGCGCCTCGGCGAACCCGGCGCCGGCGCGCAGCTGTTCGTGGAAGGCCATCATCAGCGGCGTGGTCGCCGCGTCGTTGACCGGGACGACGCTGGCCAGCAGGTTCACCGTGCCCAGCGGCACCAGCGCGCTGACCATGCCGAGCAGCTCGTCCGCACCGACGGGCGCCCCGACTCCGGAGTCGCAGCTGGACAACACGAGCCGGAACGGCGCGCGGCGCAACCGGCCGAGGTCGTAGACGGTGAGCGGACCGTCGTCCAGGCGCAGCGAGGAGAACAGCGGGTTGCCGGCCCGGAAGACGCCATGCGCGGCGACGTGCGCGGTCCACGCCCCGTCCAGCGCGGCCAGCGTACGGTCCGCGGTCGCCGTCCCGTCGGCGAGCACCTCCGCGTCCGGGTAACCCTGGGCGATCTTCGCCACCTCGGCGGCGGTGCCCGCCAGGCCCGGCCCGCCGACGAGGACGACCCGCCGCCCGCGGGGCGGCACCGCCCGGCGGGCGTGCAGCCAGGTGGCCGCGGACGGAGCGACCCGGACCGCGGCGCCGCGCAGGGCGGGCAGCATCGACCACGGTACGGCGTGCAGCCGCCCGGGTGGCACCACTACGACCGGCCCGCCGTCCAGCACCGCGGCGGCCGGCCCGAGCAGCGCCTCCTGCAAGCGCCGGGCAACATCGTCCAGATTAGACATACCGGCAGCAGGAGGCCGTCCGTACGCGAACCTGCGCAGCGTGAAGCGCGCCAGCTCGACCTCGCGCACAGCCGTCCTGATAGGACCGACCTGGTGCGCCCGGACGCGGCGGCCGACCACCGTGACCGCATAGAGGGTGTCGTCCAGGGCGACCAGCTCGACCAGCCGGTGACCGTCCAGCCCATCCAGGATCTCCCCGACCCCGGTGAACCGCCTCGGCCCCGGCGACGCGCCGGCGGCAGCGGCACGGCGGGTGCGGGACCGGACCGACTCCTCCAGCCGGAGCCGGTCCTGCTCCAGCCGGGCGGTGGCCCCGCCCTCGGCGTGGGCGGCCTCCAGCCGGCGGGCCACGTCGCGCAGCGCGGCCAGGTCCGCGGCGAGCTCCCGGTCGTCGGGCGGCCGGACCGGCGGCACGGCGAGCGCGCCGGCCCGCCAGCGCTCGGTCCACAACAGCAGCATCCGGGCGTCGCCGCGGCGCACCGCGTGCCGCTGCGCGATGGCGGCGAGCTCGGTGCCGTACGCCGTGGCGTGCGCCCGCAGCTCGGTCGCGCCGAGCGTCTGCTGGTGCTCCTCGGCCGCGGCGAGACCGCGGCGGCAGGCGGCCAGGGCGGCGGCTGTGGCGCCCCGCGCCTCGGCCCGCAACGCATGGGCCAACCAGCCGGCGGGGCGGCCGAACGTGGGTCCCCGGTGGCGGAACCGCGCCGCGCGGGCCAGGTGCCGGTCGGCGTCCGCCAGGCGCCCCAGCGCACCGGCGAGCCGGCCGGCGATCAGGTGCGCGGTGGGCGCCTCCTCGGCGCCGAGCTCGTCGAGCTGGTCGGCGATCCGACTGGCCTGCGCGCGCAGGCGGCCGGTCCGCTCGCCCGCCTCGTAGCGGGACCGCAGCAGGACGAACGAGGCGCGGACCCGCCACCACGGCCGGCGCTGGGCCCGGAACAGGTCCCGGGCCGCGGCCGCCCGCTCGGCGGCGATGTCCGGCTCCCCCGCGGCCAGCGCGGCACGTGCGGCAGCGAACAGCAGCTCCGCCTTTTTCGTGGCGTATCCGGGGTTGCGGGTCGCGGCGTCCGCCACCGCCATCGCCTCCGGCGCGAGCCCGGCCGCCAGCAGCACGGCGCACCGGTCGATGGGGAGGTTCGGCACGGCGACCGCCAACGCCTCGTACCGCCGGCTCGCGTCATCGAGGAAGCCGAGCGCGGCCGGGAGGTCTCCAGCCTGAAGCGCGACATCGGCCCGGTTGTGCACCGCCATCGCGGACTCCAGCTCCTGGCCCGCGTCGGCGAAGAGCCGCGCCGCGGCGGCCAGGTCCCGGTCGGCGCGCGCGGCCTGCCCGAGCATGGCGAGGATCGAGAACCGGTGGCAGTACGCGCGGGCCTCCCAGACCGTGTCGCCCGCGCGGCGGAGCAGCGCAATGGCCTGCCGGAGGTCGCCCAGCGCCTGGTCGTAGCGCCCGAGCTCGCGCAGCAGGCTGGCCCTGCGCAGCAGGACACGCCCGGCGAGGACGCCCTTGCTGGCGCGGACGGCTTCGTCGAGGGCGGCGAGGCCGGCGGCGGTGCGACCGGCCAGCCCGAGCGTCAGTCCCAGCGTCGCCTGCGCGTCGATGACCCGTCCCGGGTCGCCCGACGCACGGGCGAAGCGGAGCGACATCCGCAACTCGGCGATCGCTTCCCGGCTGCGCCCGGCGTCGCGCAGGACGATCGCCCGGGCCTGGTGGGCGATGGACGCGGCGCGCCCGTCCGGGCACTGCTCGAGCAGCCGGCTAGCCTTCGCGAAGGCGTCCAGGGGCCGCGACAGTGCCAGTGGAAGCAAGCCCTCGGCGTCGACCGGACGGGCGGGTAGCACCACGCGATCAGTGTAGGAACGTCACACCTCATCGGAATGTCGGCCATTTATCTACTTCGGGAGAGACGGCATGCAGCCAGCGCAGGAGCCGCGCGAAGAGGGCGTCGCCCCGACCCGCCAGCAGGCGCAGCTCGACCTGCTCCTCCGCGGTTACCGCGAGGAGGTCGCACGGGGTCCGGAGAACTGGCAGGAGACCGGGGTCGAGTACCTGTACCGGGCTAATCACATCCTGGTCCGCGAGGAGCACATCGAGCGCGTCCGCGGCCTGTTGCGGCAGCACCGCGAGGGCGAGGCGCAGCGCGCCGAGGACGTCGCGGCCGACGTACCGCTCGTCGCCGGCTTGCGGCGCGTTCGCCTGCCCGAGGGCTTGGATCCGCCCAACGCCCTGCGGGTCGTCCGGACCGGGCGGGACCGGGATGGGCGGGTGTACGGCGACGGGCTCGGGC
>JADGHA010000251.1 GCA_019689695.1 Micromonosporaceae bacterium
CCCCGGACCCCGGCACCGATGCCTGTCTGGCCACTGTGGAACAGGGCGATCACGCCCAGCTCCTGCAGCACCTCGTACAGCGGGTACGCCATCCGGTCGTTGGGGTGGAACGCCTGCAGGCTCGGGTGGAACTTGAACCCCCGCACGCCGTACCGGTCGACCAACCGTCGGGCCCGCCGCACCGCCGCCGCACCCTGCCAGGGGTCCACGCTCCCGAACGGGATCAGCACGTCGTCGTGCTCGGCGCACGCTTCGGCCACCTCCTCGCTGGCGACCGGGGTGTGGCCGGTCGCCGATGCGGCATCCACGGTGAACACCACCGCCGCTATTCGCCGTTGCCGGTAGTACTCCGCGATCTGCGGGATGGTGGGCTGACGGTCACCGTCCACCTTGAAGTATTGTGCCGAGGTGGCCATCAGGCGCTCGGGCAGCGCGGGGTGGCCGTCGGCCGCCACCTCTGCGTGCACATGCATGTCGATGGCGACCAGGTCGTCCACGTTCACTGGTGAGGCACCTCCGGTGCCGGGATGCCGACCGGCTGGTTCCACCGGCCGAGGGCGGGCCAGGTCTCGGCGATCTCGTCGGCGCTCCAGCCGCCCGCGCGGTAGGCAGCGGCGATCTCCTGCGGATGCGACCAGAGGGACAACTTGTCCCCGCCGATTCCGATCGCCTGCCCGGTGACATGGTCGGACCGGGCGGAGGCCAGGAACACCACCAATCCCGCCGCATCCTCCGGTACGCCGAACCCCTCGGCGGCGCGTAGCCATCCGGGCAGTGGTGTCCCGTCGGCCTGCCATGCGGACACGTACGGCGCGAACGCCGGGATGGTGGCGGTCATCGCGGTGGCGGCGACTGGAATCACCGCGTTGACCGTGATGCCTGCCCGGGCGCACTCCATCGACCAGGTCCGGACCATGCCGACGACGGCCGCCTTGGCAGCCGAGTAGTTGGTCTGGCCGACGTTGCCGCGCTGCCCGGCCGGTGATCCGACCGCGATGATCCGTCCGCCGCTGCCCTGCGCGCGCATCTGCCGGACGGCCGCACGTACGCACGTGAACGTGCCCCGCAGGTGGACCTGCAGGACGTCGTCGAACTCCTCGTCGGACATGTTCCACAGCATGCGGTCGCGGAGGATGCCAGCGTTGGTGACCAGGACGTCGAGCCGGCCGTACTCGGCGACCGCCCGTTCCACGAGGCGGTCGGCCACTTCGGTGGGGCCGACGGCACCGGGCTGCGCGACGGCCATGCCGCCGGCTGCGGTGATTTTCTCCGCCACCTCGGCGGCGGCGCCACTGTCTGCGTCGTTGACCACCACCGAGGCGCCCGCGGCGGCGAGCGCCTCGGCGTATGCGCGGCCGAGGCCGCGCCCGGCGCCGGTGACGATGGCTACCCGGCCACTGAGGTCCACAATCGATCCTCCGATCAATGGGTGAGGTTGAATGGGCGCGGGTACGGCGCCGGGTGGTAGGCCAGGTACCCTGGCGTCGCTGTCGGGTCGAGGGTGGCCGCGAGGTGGTTCAACGCGGTCGGGTCGGTGCCCGACCATGTCCCGGTCCGGATCCGATGCTCGAGCGTGGACAGGGCTGCGAGCATCTCTCCTGTGGTGAAGGTGCAGTGACCGGCGCGGTGCACGTATGCCTGGCGCAGCAACGCGGATCGCCCGGCGGCGCGCACCGCGTCCGCGTACGCGTGCTCGACCTGCACTGGGACGAGCGGATCACCCGTGGTGTGGATGGTCAGCATCGGTTTGGTCAACCGGCCGCTGAACGAGATGTTGTGGATCATGTACTTGACCGCGCCGGGCGTCGCCCTGATCCGCGGTGCGCGGGCGAGCGCGGCCAGGTCGGCGTGCAGCGAGAGCCCGGCCCTGGCGTAGAGCGCGAGCACCTCGTCGCGGATCGAGGAGCGGGCCAGCATGCGGGCGTAGTTGACGCCGGTGTTCCAGGACATGTTGCCGCCGGCGTGCTCCTCCGCCTCTTGCCGCCAGGACAGTCCGACATAGATGGTGCCGTGCAGCGTGGCGAACTGGTTGGCCTGCGCGGCGTCGTAGTCGCCTGGTGGCGGCTCGGGCTGCGCCGGATCGGTCCAGGCGGGGATGTTGTGCAGGGCTGCGGCGAGCGCGATGCGGGCGCGGCCGGCCGGTGTCGCCTGCGCGGCGTCCAGCGCTGCGGTGAGCTCGCTGATCGCGGCGGACGCGGTGGCCTGGTCGGGTAGCCCGGCGAGCGGCGCGGTCGAGCCGGGCGCCAACAGTGTCCGGATCGCGAACAGTGGGTCGAGTGTGTTGTTGAAGTTGGCTACCGCACCCTGCTCCAGCCCGCACATGGCCAGGGTGCCGGCAAACCGGTTGCCGTAGCGCTCGGCCAGCCCGGTCGTGATCATGCCGCCCATCGAGGTGCCCCAGGCGATGGTGCGCCGGGGCGGGCCGAACCGGGCCCGGAAGGCGTCCAGGGTGGCGAGCTGGGCGGGCAGGGCCTGCTCCACGACCCAGCCTGTGTCCGGGTACGAGGAACCGATCTGCGCGTACCCGGCGTCGAGCAGGGCCGACCGGACGGCGGCGCTTGGGGCGTTAGCCGCGGGGTTCGGCACGCCGTCGGGCACATAGCCGTGGCTGTACAGCAGGACGGTTCCGTTCCAGTTTCCGGGCACGTCCATCACATAGGTCGAGCCGTCCGGCAGCGTGCCCTCCACGTGCGACAGCGTTGCCGCGTTGGCTCCGCTGGCCGGCACGGTGGCGCCGGCCAGGAGAGCGACCAGGAGCGAGGCGAGGATGCGCAGCGTCTTCATGGCGTCGTCCTCATCCGGCCGGTTGGTAGGTCTTGGCGGCTTCGGCCTCGACCGGGGCCCCGACCGGAACCAGGCCACCGGGCGCCGACGCGTCGACCTTGCTGATGTAGACGGCGCGGGTCGGCGGCTGCTGAGGCTTGGTGTAATCCAGCGGGCCGGCGACCAGACCCCCGGTGTCCACGTTGGAGAGCGAGTGCAAGGCGTCCAGCATGCCCTGCCGCGTCAGGTCCTTGTTGTCACAGGCCTTCTGCAGCACCTCCTTGGTGACCCGGGCCTGGGTGTAGCCGAACAGCGACCCGACCTGGGTGGGTGGCGCGTCGGGATACTGCTTGGCGAACGCGGTCTGCAGCTGCTGTGCCGCGTCGCTGTCGAGGGCGGGTGGTGCCATGCTGGACACGACGTAGAGGTTCGCCTTCAGCGCCGGCCCGGCCGGCGTATCCAGAAGCTGCGGGGTGAAGCCGGGACCGTTGGCCACGATGGGCACGGCCAGCCCGACCGAGGCGGCGACCCCGGCCACCGAGGCGGTCTGGGTGGGTCCGGCGGAGACCAGAATCGCCTTCACACCGGCGGCGCGGAACGCCGCCACCTGCGCGGACATGTCGCTGTCCGACGCCTTGATCTTCTGCCCGACGATGGTCAAGCCGGCCTGCTTGGCCAGGTACTCGCTGCCGCGCAGCGCGTTCTCGCCGAAGTCACCCTCGAAGTAGACGTGCCCGACCTTGTCGCCGGCCTTGATGCCCTTCTCCCGCATCAGGTAGTCCAGGCCGCTGATCGCCTCGACGTCGTAGGTGGTGCCGAGCAGCACAATGCGCTCGTCGCCGAGCACCGACGCGCTCCAGCCGGCGAAGCCGGTGAACATGTTGTCCTGGTCGATGGACGGGCGCAGCGCGGTCATCACCGGTGAGCCGAGCACGGTCTGCATGGCCAGGACGCTGCCGGACAGCTCGCGGTAGAGCGACACGGCGACCTGCGGGTCGTACCTGTGGTCCTTGACGACGACCTCGACCTTGCGGCCGCAGACGCCGCCAGCGGCGTTCTGCTGGGACCAGAACAGATCGCTGCCCTGGACCAGACTCTTGCTCAGTCCGGCGAAGACCGCGGTCAGGTCGACCAGTACGCCCAGCTTGATGGCGGAGTCGGTGACGCCTGGGCCGGTCTTCACGCCTCCGGATTCCTGGTCTGTGGACTTCGCCTTGCTACACCCGGCCAGGGTCAGGCAGAGCGCTGTCGCCAGCGCCAGTACTCGTCTGTGCATGGTCCTGCTCCTTAGTGGAGGGGGTACGGCGTACCAGCTGGGCCAGGCCCCCCGGCGCGAAGAGCAGCACCGCGACGATCGCGGCGCCGTAGAGCATCCGGGCGGCTTCCGCTGCGCCGATGCCGTCCTCGCCGGGCTGGGCGAGGAACGGCAGCGCGCCGCTGTAGTGGCTGAGGACCAGGGGCAACGCGGTGACCAGGACAGCGCCCGCAACCGCGCCCGCAACGGACCCGAGGCCACCGATGATCACAATGGCGAGGAGGTCGATGGACATGAGCAGGCCGAAGCTGTCCGGCACGATACGGCCGTACGCCACGGCGAACAGCACACCGGCCAGCCCTGCGTAGGCGGAGGAGACGGTGAACGCGCCGGCCTTGTACCGGCGTACGTCCACGCCCATCACCGCGGCCGCGACCTCGCTGTCGCGGATCCCGGCCATGGCCCGGCCGGGCCGGCCGCGCACCAGGTTCCTGGCGTACCACCAGGACAGGGCGAGCAGCGCCAGGCCCAGGTACCACAGCCGCTCCAGGGCACCGTACGGGACGCCGAGCACGACTACGTCCGGGTTGGTGGCGGTGAACGAAAACCCGAACAGCCGGAACGGAGCGGCGTCGCGGCCGTTGAAGCCACCGGTCACGCTGCTGGCGTTGGTGAGGATGTGCTGTCCGAGGAAGACCAGGCCGAGCGAGGCGAGGCCGAGGTAGATGCCGCGCAACCGGCTGGCGATCGGGCTGAACAGCACGCCGGCGAGGCCGGCGAGCAGCACCGCGCCGGCGGCGGCGAGCGGCGGCGGCCACCCTGCGCCGTACACCACGCGCTCACCCGCGCCGGCGCGGTCGCTGGCCAGGAACGCGTATCCGTAGGCGCCCACCGCGACGAAGAAGGCCTGCCCGAGCGACAGCTGTCCGGTCACGCCGACCAGCAGGGTCAGGCCGATCGCACCCACCGCCGACGCCATGACGAACAGCCCGGTCTGCAGCCAGAAACTGGTCAGCGACAGCGGTGCCGCAAGCGCCAGCAGGACGGCGACGGCGCCCAGCGCGAGCCGGACCGGCCTAGACACGGGTGGTCTCCTTGCCGCCGAACAGCCCGGCCGGGCGGACCAGCAGGACCAGCAACATGACCAGGTACGGCGCCACGCCGCCGAACCCGCGGCCGAGGAAGGACAGCTGATCCTGATAACCGGCGACGAAGGTTGCGGTGAGGCCGACCGCCAACCCACCGACGAGCGCGCCGGTGGTCGAGTCAAGTCCACCGAGGACGGCGGCGGGTACCGCGACACCCAGCGCGGCCTGCCCGACACTGCCGCTGATCCCCGGCGAGGGGAACGCGGTGAAGAACAGGCCGGCGGTGGCCGCCAGCCCGCCGGCGAGCATCCAGGCAGCTGCCGCGACGCGACCCGGGCGGATCCCCATCAGGGAGGCGGTCTCCTGCCGCTCCGCGGCCGCGCGCAACGCGACCCCCCAGTCGGTGAACCGCAGAACGCTCAGGAAGGCGACGACCAGGACCACCGCCACCACCGCGGCCGCCACCCGGGTCTGTGGAATGTGGACAGTGCCGATCGTGACGACCTTCGCGCCCCACGGATCGCCGGTGGTGAGCAGGTCCGTACCGATGCGTCGGGTGAGGTCCGTCGCCAACACGATGTCCACGCCGAGCGTCACGACGGCCAGGGTGCCCGGCTCGGCCAGTCGTACGCGCCGCAGCAGGACAGCTCCCACCAGCGCAGCCACCACCGCGGTCACCGCGACCGAGAGAAGCACCGCACCGGCGAAGCCGAGGTTCTCGTGGACCCGGCCGATCACGTACGCGCCGAGCAGCACAAGGGAGCCGTGGGCGAAGTTCACCACCCGGGTCGCCTTGAACACGACTACGAACCCGAGCGCGATCAGCGCGTCGATGCAGCCCAGAGAGACGCCGTTGGCCAGCAGAGTCACGAACTGGTTCACCGACCTGCCTCCCGCCGTGGAGTTCCCAGGTACGCGCGGACCACCTCGGGATCCCGCTGCACCTCGGCGGGGCTGCCGCACGCGATGCGCCGCCCGAAGTCCAGCACCGTGACCTGGTCGGCGATACCCATGACGAACGCCATGTCGTGCTCGATCAGCAGGATCGAGATGCCGAGCTCGGCCCGTACCTGGGCGACCAGAGCGGCCAGCCGGGCCGACTCCTCGGCACTCATACCGGCCGCCGGCTCGTCCAACAGCAACAGGGTCGGCTCGGCACACAGCGCCCGCGCCAGCTCCACCCGCTTCTGCGCGCCGTACGGCAACGCGGCGACCGGCCGGTCCAGCACCGCAGAAAGCTCCAGCAGCTCGGCCACGCCCCGGACCTTGTCCTCCTGCGCCGCCCGCGCGCGGCGCGCCCCCGCCGCGCGCCCGCCCGCGGGGCCCGGGCCGGCGCGGCCGTGTCGG
>JADGHA010000252.1 GCA_019689695.1 Micromonosporaceae bacterium
AACGCCTTCGTCGGCAGCGTCAGCTGGGTATACGAGACAGCTGCGCGACGCCGGAGACCGGGCCGACCGGATCGTGCGCGCGTACGACATGCGCCCGTCGTCGCCGGGCCTGGCGGCCGCGTTCGCGGCCGGCGCGACCGCGGCCGGGGCCCGCGTGGTCGACGCCCGGCTGGGCTCCACCGACCTGCTCTACTACGCCTCGGGAGCGCTGGACCTGCCCGGCGCGATGTTCACCGCGAGCCACAACCCGGCCAAGTACAACGGCATCAAGATGTGCCGCGCCGGGGCGCGGCCGATCGGCCAGGACACCGGGCTGGCGGAGATCCGCGACCGGGCGCAGGCGCTGCTGGACGCGGGCGAGACCGAGACCACCGGCTCGGCCGAGGTGGAGCGGCACGACATGCTCGCCGAGTACGCCGCCCACCTGCGCAGCCTGGTCGACCTGTCGAAGATCCGCCCGCTCACCGTGGTGGTGGACGCCGGCAACGGGATGGCCGGGCACACCGTGCCGGCGGTGCTCGGCGACGCGGTCCTGGACCCGCTGCCGCTGCGGATCATCCCGCTCTACTTCGAGCTGGACGGCTCGTTCCCCAACCACGAGGCCAACCCGCTCAACCCGGAGAACCTGGTCGACCTGCAGCGGGCCGTGCGTGAGCACGGCGCCGACATCGGGCTGGCCTTCGACGGCGACGCCGACCGGTGCTTCGTGGTGGACGAGCACGGCGACCCGGTCTCCCCGTCCTCGATCACCGCCCTGGTCGCGGTGCGGGAGCTGGCCAAGCACCCGGGCAGCACGGTCATCCACAACCTGATCACGTCGAAAGCGGTGCCGGAGATCGTCCGGGAACACGGGGGCACCCCGCTGCGGTCCCGGGTGGGGCACTCGTTCATCAAGGCCGAGATGGCCCGCACCAACGCCGTCTTCGGCGGGGAGCACTCGGCGCACTACTACTTCCGCGACTTCTGGAGCGCGGACACCGGCATGCTCGCCGCCATGCACGTGCTCGCCGCGCTCGGCGAGCAGGACCGGCCGCTGTCCGAGCTGGCCGGGCAGTACAGCCGGTACGTCGCCTCCGGCGAGATCAACTCCACAGTGGACGACCAACAGGCGAAGCTGGCCGAAGTGGAGCAGGCGTTCAGCGGCGACGAGTCGGTCGAGATCGACCACCTGGACGGCCTGACCGTAAACTTCCCGGACGGCGCGTGGCTCAACCTGCGGCCGTCGAACACCGAACCGCTGCTGCGGTTGAACGTGGAGGCGGCCACGACCGAGCGGATGGCCGAGCTGCGCGACCGGGTGCTCGGGCTGATCCGCTGAGGGAGGAAGCGATGTCCCTGGACCCGCAGTTGCTGGAGATTCTCGCCTGCCCGGACACCCACCACGCGCCGCTTACCTACGACGAGCAGGCGCAGACGCTCACCTGCGCCGAGTGCGGGCGGGTCTTCCCGGTGCGGGACGGGATCCCCGTGCTGCTGCTGGACGAGGCGACCGGGGGACCGGTGCAATGAACCCGGTCGACGGTACCGCGGGTATCCGCGGGCACCGCGAGGTCGACGAGGTCCTGCTGGACGACCCGGAGGCGCTGGAGCGCAACGACCCGGGTGGGATGCTGCGGGCCACCGCGGCCGCCGGCGCGCAGGTACGCGAGTCGGCCGCGCTGGCCGCCGAGGCCAACCTGGCGGTGCTCGCCGACGAAGGCCGGCCGCGCTCGGTCGTGGTGGCGGGTGTCGGCACCGCCGCGCGGACCGGTGAACTGCTCGCCACCGTCGCCGGGCCGCGCTGCCCGGTCCCCGTGCTGGCGCACCGCAGCGCGGGCGTGCCGGGCTGGGTGGGCGCCGCCGACGTGGTGATCGCGGTCTCGGCGAGCGGCCGCAGCCCGGAGGCGCTGGCCGCGGCGCAGGCGGCCGCCCGGCGCGGCGCCCGGCTGGTCGCGGTCGGCGCGCCCGACTCCCAGCTGCAGAGCGTCGCGGAGGGGGCCCGGGCGCCGTTCATCCCGGTGCCCAGGCGTGCCCCGGCCCGGGCCAGCCTGTGGGCCCTGACCATCCCGGTCCTGCTCGCCGCGCGGGCGCTTGGACTGGTCAACATCAATGAAGCGGATCTCGCAGAGACAGCCGCACGGCTGGACGCGGACGCCGAGCGCTCCCGTCCGACCGCCGAATCGTTCGTCAACCCGGCCAAGTCGCTGGCGCTGGACCTGGCCGGCTCGATCCCGGTCATCTGGGGCTCCTCGCCGCTGGCCACCGCGGCGGCCCGGCGGTTCGCCGACGTGCTGTCGGCCAACGCCCGCTACCCGGTGGTCGCCGGCGCCCTGGGCGAGGCCGGGCGCGGCCGGGTGGGTCTGCTGGACGGCGTCTTCGGTGGCCTGGCCGAGGCGGGTCGGGACATTTTCGCCGACCCGGTGGACGGCGAGGACGGCGCCACCCGGCTGCGCGTGGTGCTGCTGCGCGACGGCGGGCTGGCCGGCGACGACGCCCGCGACGGCGAGCCGGCCGCGGTGGAGGAGCGGCGGGCGGACGCGGTGCAGACGCTGGCCGAGCGGCGCGGGGTGCGGGTCAGCGTGGTGACCGCGGAGGGCGGCTCGGCCCTGGAGCGGCTCGCCTCGCTGGTCGCCGTGCCGGACTTCGCCAGCATCTACCTGGCGCTGGCGCACGGGCTGGACCCGATGGCGGTGCCGGCCATCACCGAGATGAAGGAGCTGGCGAACCCGTGAGTTCGGGTGGGGGCACGCGGGCCGTCATCGCCGCGCTGCTGGCGAACCTCGGCATCGCCGTCACGAAGTTCATCGCGTTCGGGCTCACCGGTTCGTCGTCGATGCTCGCCGAGTCGATCCACTCGGTGGCCGACTCGGGCAACCAGGTGCTGCTGCTGTTCGGGGGGCGCCGGGCGCGGCGCCGGGCCACCGCGCAACACCCGTTCGGGTACGGCCGGTCTCGCTACATCTACGCGTTCATCGTGTCGATCGTGCTGTTCACGCTCGGCGGCCTGTTCGCGCTCTACGAGGCGTACCACAAGGCGCGGCACCCGGAGCCGATCGAGAGCTGGCGGTGGGTCCCGGTCGCGGTGCTGCTGGTCGCGATCACGATGGAGTCGTTGTCGTTCCGCACCGCGGTCCGGGAGTCCAACGCCGTCCGCGGCGACATGGGCTGGGTCAGCTTCATCCGCCGGGCCAAGGCGCCCGAGCTGCCGGTCATCCTGCTGGAGGACTTCGCCGCGCTGGTCGGCCTGATCTTCGCGCTGTTCGGGGTGAGCATGACGCTCGCCACCCACGACGGAATCTGGGACGCGATCGGCAGCGGGATGATCGGCCTGCTGCTGGTCACCGTCGCCATCGTGCTCGCGGTGGAGACGGCGAGCCTGCTGCTCGGCGAGGCGGCCAGCACCGAGCACGTGCGGGCGATCGAGCAGGCCATCACCGCCGGCTCGGACGTGGAGCGGCTGATCCACTTGCGCACCATGCACCTCGGACCGGAGGAGCTGCTGGTCGCCGCGAAGATCGGCATACCGCGGGACACCACGGCGGAAGGGATCGCGGAAGCCATCGACGCGGCCGAAGTGCGTATCCGCGAGGCGGTGCCGATCGCCCGGGTCATCTACATCGAGCCGGACATCTACCGCGCGGGGCACGGGAAGGGCACCGCGGCGACACTCACCTCGGGACAGGACAGTGGAACGTCTGAGTAACCCGATCCGGGCGTACGCCTGGGGCTCGCGTGAGGTGATCGCGAGGCTGCAGGGACGCCCGCTGCCCACCGACGGACCCGAGGCGGAGCTGTGGATCGGCGCGCACCCGGCCGATCCGTCCATGCTGGACCGTCCAGGCGGGCCGGTGTCGCTGCTGGCGGCGATAACCGACGATCCACAGGGGATGCTCGGCGCGACGGCCGCGGCCGAGTTCGGCCCCCGCCTGCCGTACCTGCTGAAGATCCTCGCCGCCGCGCAGCCGCTGTCGCTGCAGGCGCACCCCGACGCCGAGCAGGCGCGGACGGGGTACGCCGCGGGCAACCCCAACTACGTGGACCCGTACCACAAGCCGGAGCTGCTGGTGGCGGTCTCCGAGTTCACCGCGCTGTGCGGTTTCCGCGAGCCCAAGGAGTCCGCCGACCTGCTCGCCGCACTGGACGTGCCGGCGCTGGCCCCGGTGGTGGCCGCGTTGCGGACCGGCGCTCCGGAGGGCCTGCACACCGCCGTGCGTACCCTGCTGACCTGGCCGGCCGGGCAGCGCCAGGAGCTGGTCGACGCGGTGGTGGCGGGCGCGGAGACCGACCTGCCGGCGCGCCTGGCGCGGCTGTACCCGGGTGACCTCGGGGTGGTGGTCGCGTTGCTGCTCAACCACGTCACCCTGCGACCCGGCGAGGCGATCTGGATGCCGGCCGGGAACCTGCACGCCTACTTGGACGGCACCGGCGTCGAGATCATGGCGGGCAGCGACAACGTGCTGCGCGGCGGGCTCACCCCCAAGCGGGTGGACGTGGACGAGCTGCTGCGCGTGCTGCGGTTCGAGGTGCTCGCCGACCCGGTGGTGCGGCCGGTGGCGGTGGCCCCCGGTGTGGTGACCTGGCCTGCCCCGGTGCGCGAGTTCGCCCTCTTCCGCGTTCAGCTCGACGAGTCGACCCCGCGGGTGGAGCTGGCGCTGAACGGCCCGCGCGAGGTGATCTGCCTGCGCGGCGAGGTGCGCGTCGACGACGGGCTGGCACCGGTCACCCTCCACGCCGGCCAGGCCGCCTTCGGCCCGGCGACCGGCGGCCCGCTCAGCTGCACCGGCGCCGGTGAGATCTACGTCGCCGCACTGCCCGCTGTCCCGCGCGGGTAAGCCGAAACCGCGTAAGGTTGGTGGCCGCGAGTCGACTTCGTACGACAGGAGCCTTGACCGATGACCAGCAGCCCAGACTTCAAGGTCGCCGACCTCTCCCTGGCCGCGTTCGGGCGCAAGGAGATTCAGCTCGCCGAGCACGAGATGCCCGGGCTGATGGCGGTCCGCCGCGAGTACGCGCAGGCGCAGCCGCTGCGCGGGGCGCGGATCACCGGCTCGCTGCACATGACGGTCCAGACCGCGGTGCTGATCGAGACGCTGGTGGCGCTGGGCGCGCAGGTGCGCTGGGCGTCCTGCAACATCTTCTCCACACAGGACCACGCCGCCGCGGCGGTCGCGGTCGGGCCGGACGGCACCCCCGACGATCCGAAGGGCATCCCGGTGTTCGCCTGGAAGGGCGAGACGCTCGAGGAGTACTGGTGGTGCACGGAGCAGGCGCTGAGCTGGCCCAGCGAGTCCGGCGGGCCGAACATGATCCTCGACGACGGCGGGGATGCCACGCTTCTGGTGCACAAGGGCGCGGAGTTCGAGGGCATCGGCGCGGTGCCTGACCCGGACAACGCCGACTCCGAGGAGTACCGGGTGATCCTGGCGCTGCTGCGCCGGTCGCTGGCCGAGGACGGCCAGCGGTGGACCCGGATCGCGGCGGGGATCAAGGGGGTCACCGAGGAGACCACCACCGGGGTGCACCGGCTGTACGAGATGCAGCAGAACGGGACGCTGCTGTTCCCGGCGATCAACGTGAACGACTCGGTGACCAAGTCCAAGTTCGACAACAAGTACGGCTGCCGGCACTCGCTGGTGGACGGCATCAACCGGGCCACCGACGTGCTCATCGGCGGCAAGGTCGCGGTGGTGTGCGGGTACGGCGACGTGGGCAAGGGGTGCGCCGAGTCGCTGCGCGGCCAGGGCGCCCGGGTGATCGTCACCGAGGTGGACCCGATCTGCGCCCTGCAGGCCGCGATGGACGGCTACCAGGTGACCACGGTGGACGACGTGGTGGACCGCGCGGACATCTTCATCACCGCGACCGGGTGCAAGAACGTGATCACCGCGGCGCACATGGCCCGGATGAAGCACCAGGCGATCGTGGGCAACATCGGCCACTTCGACCACGAGATCGACATGGCCGGGCTGGCCAAGACGCCGGGCGTGCGGAAGGTGAACATCAAGCCGCAGGTGGACGAGTGGATCTTCCCGGACGGCCACTCGATCATCGTGCTCTCCGAGGGGCGGCTGCTGAACCTGGGCAACGCCACCGGCCACCCGTCGTTCGTGATGTCCAACAGCTTCACCAACCAGGTGATCGCGCAGATCGAGCTGTTCACCAAGACCGAGCAGTACCCGATCGGCGTGTACACGCTGCCCAAGCACCTGGACGAGAAGGTGGCCCGGCTGCACCTGGACGCGCTGGGGGTCAAGCTCACCCAGCTGACCAAGGAGCAGGCCAGCTACCTGGGCGTGCCGGTGGAGGGTCCGTACAAGCCCGACCACTACCGCTACTGACCCCCCTTCCCACCGCGATCTTGCAGTTGTGCCCCCCGAAATAGTGCGACATATCCCTTTTATCGAGGTACACAACAGCAAGATACCGGGGGGGGCTCTTATAAACAAATACGACCCCACCC
>JADGHA010000253.1 GCA_019689695.1 Micromonosporaceae bacterium
CCCGCCGGCGGCCGCGACCACCATCCGCGGCCGGGGGCGAGTCGAGGCGGCCGAGCCTGCGGGGCTGGCGGGCGGGGACATCACAGCCCCGACTCCGCGGTGCGGACCAGAATCCTGCGGCACTCGTCGCAGCGGACCACCTCATCGGGATCGGCCGCACGCACCCGGGCCCGGTCGGCGCCGGAGAGCTCGAGCCGGCAGCCCTCGCACCGGCCGGCCCGCAGCAGCGCCGCGCCGATGCCGCCGGAGGACTCGCGAATCCGGTCGTAGAGGGCCACCAGGTCGGCGGGCAGCTCGGCAACGAGGGGTGCCCGGCCCGCGGCCCGGAACTCTTCGTCCTTGGCCAGCTGGGCGAGCACCTCGTCGCGCCGGCGCTCCACCTCCTCCCGCCGCTGCCGGGCGGCGGTCAGCCGCTGCGCCACCTCGTCCAGCGTGGCCTGCGCCTGCTCACGCTGCTCCATCAGCTCCAGCTCGGCATCCTCCAGCTCGGTCTGCCGGCGGTTGAGCGAGGCCAGCTCGTGCTGGAGCGCCTCCAGCTCCCGGGCCGGCCCGCGGCCGGCGTCGAGGCGGGCCTGGTCCTTTTCTTTCCGGGTGCGGACCTGGTCGATGTCCTTCTCCAGCCGGGCGATGTCCCGGTCGAGGTCGTCGATCACGACCTGCGCTCGGACCTGCTCGTCCTGGATGGCGGACAGCTCACGGGCGAGCGCCTCCAGTTCGGCGTGCTCGGGCAGGGTCCGGCGCCGGTGTGCCAGCTGGGCGAGGGCGGTGTCGATCGCCTGCAGGTCGAGCAGGCGGCGCTGGGCTTCCGGGTCGGCCTTCACGACGGGCTCCTAGGGTCAGATGGGGCGTGCAGGGTCCACGGGTCGGTGTCGAGGTCGGAGACCACCGCGGTGACTCCGGCGGTGGCGGCGAGCCAACCGGCCAGGTCGTCCAGCCACGGCCGCTCAGTGGCCCAGTGCGCGGCGTCGAGCAGGGCCGGGCCGCCGCCGGCGACGTGCTCGCTGGCCGGGTGGTGGCGCAGGTCCGCGGTGAGGTAGGCGTCGGCGCCCGCGGCCGCGGCGGCCGCCAGCAGCGAGTCGCCGGAGCCGCCGCAGACGGCCACCGTCCGCACCACGCGATCCGGCTCCCCAGCTGCGCGTACTCCCCAGGCGGTCGGCGGCAGCGCGCGGGCCGCGACCCTGGTCAGCTCGGCCAGGGTGAGCGGCGCCGGCAGCTCGCCGACGCGGCCGAGGCCGAGCGCCGGGTCGTCGGCGAGCGCGGACAGCGGCCGCAGGTCCCGCAGGCCGAGCCGGGCGGCGAGGGCATCCGAGACGCCGGGGTTGGCCACGTCGGCGTTGGTGTGCGCGACGTACAGGGCAACCCCGCTGCGGATCAGGTCATGCACGATCCGTCCTTTGTAGGTGGTCGGGGCGACCGATGAGACGCCGCGCAGCAGCAGCGGGTGGTGCGCAACGATGAGGTCCGCCCGCTGCGCCAAGGCCTCCGCGACGGTCTCCGGGACGCAGTCGACGACGCAGAGCACCCGGCGCACGGGGGCGTCCGGCTCGCCGAGCACCAGGCCGACCCGGTCCCAGTCCTGCGCCCGGGCCGGCGGGTAGCGCCGGTCCAGGGCCGCGACCACCTCGCCGACGGTCGGGGGCCGCGATGCCGAGGGGGCGGATGCCGTCACGGCGCGAGGTTACCAGCGCCGCCCCGGCGGGGAGCCGTCCGTCCGGGCATTCACCAATTCGTCGGCGCCGTCATGTTTCGTCGGCCGTGAATTGCGTACGCGTACCGGTGCTCGTCCTTGGTGCGAAGGGGTGACGCCCATGATCTGGCGCAGCCTGTGGCCCGGCACGATGGACCGGATCCGGCTCGGCCGGGCGGCACTGCGGTACGCCGGCCACGGCTGGCCCGTGACGCCCGGCGCCTACCGCGCCGGCGACCGGTTCGCCTGCGGCCGCGCGGGCTGTCCCACCACGGCCTGCCACCCGGCACTGGTGTCCTGGGCGCAGGCCGCCACGGACGACCCGAGGACCGTGGCCGGCTGGTGGCGCGACACCGCGTACACCGTGCTGCTGGCCACCGGCCGGGCGTTCGACGTGGTGGAGGTCCCGGCCTACCTCGGCGCGCCGACGGTGGCCTCCTGGGCATCGCGGTGCTGGCCTGCCGAGGCCTGCGGCCCGGTCGCGGTCTCCCCGACCGGCCGGTGGATGTTCCTGGTACGCCCGGGGGAGCCGCTGCGCCCCGAGCTGGACGGCCGGCTGGACGTGGTCCGGCACGGGCACGGCTCCTGGGTGCCGGCGCCGCCGACCCGGCTGCTGGAAGGGCCGGTCCGGTGGGCGGTGCCGCCGGAGAAGACGGGCTGGCGCCTGCCCGATCCCTACCTGGTGCAGGAGGCGCTGGTGACGGCGCTGTCCGGGCTCGACCTGGCCGCGCCCGTCGGAGCCTCCACGTTGGAGCAGTTCCCCGCCTGACGCGACGACGGCGGCGCCGGGCCCCGTCCGCGGATGCTGTGGCAACGGTCGCGGCAATTGTCGTTGCCGTGCGCCCGCCGGGCTTCTAGGGTTGCGGGTACACGGGAAAGGAGGTGGTCCAAAGTTGTGTAGTTGTTGGACGCGTGAGGTGGCTGTCCGCTAGCCGCCGTCCTGACGGACTCCTCTGCCGAGCCGCGTGACGGTGGCCCGGCGAATTCCAGGCAGCTACCCGGCCCTCGGGGTGCCGGCCTTGTCCAGCCGGCCCATGCGTACCCGCTACGCGTGGCCCACCCCGGGGGTCGTCTCATTTTCTGAGAATGTCGGTCCTCCCCGGGAACATCGAAAGGCCCTGCACCGGGCAGGGCTTGTCTTGGGGAGGCAACCATGCGATACAGCGATCAGGTCGAGGTCGACGGCCGGACGTACCAGGTCGAGGGTGGTTCGGCCGAGGTGGCCGGGGCCGGACCGGGCGCGGCGTGCGAGCTCACGGTGCGCGCCGGGGACGCCGGCGCGGGGGCGGTCGAGGCGCGGGTCGCCGCACCCGCCGGCGAGCTGGCCATGGTCGGCGAGATCCTCCAGCGCAGCCTGTCCCGCCTGGCCCACCTCGCCGGTGCCGAGGCCGGGTCGGGCCCGGGCGGCCAGCGCTTCCGGCTGCGGGTGGCGGAGGACCGCCGGCGTTACCCGAAGGCGTGGACGGCGTGGAGTCCGGACGACGACAGCCGGCTCCTCGACGGGTACCGGTCCGGGATGGACATCGGCCAGCTCGCGGCCGAGCTCGGCCGCAAACCCCGCGCGATCGTGTCGCGCCTGGTCAAGCACGGTGTGGTGGCAAACGCGGAGACCTGACCTGCGCTCGGCTTGGCCCTGGGCGGGCCGAGCACGGCCTGTCCAGGGCCGGTCTGGAGGAGACGAGACACCATGCCCGACGTCACCCCGTTCCGCATCGGGATCCCCGAGTCCGAGTTGTCCGATCTTCGTGACCGGCTCCGCCGGACCCGGTGGCCGGAGCCGGAGCCGGTCGACGACTGGTCACTACTGGAACGAGCCGGCCAAGGGCGGCCACTTCGCCGCGTTCGAGCAGCCCGACCTGTTCGTCGAGGAGGTCCGCGCGTTCTTCCGCCTGGTCCGCTGACCGTCCCCTTCCGCGATCGTGCAGCGGGTACCCCGATAAGAGAGATATGTCTGATTATTTCCGGGGAGCACCATACAAGATCGCCGGCAGGATATTGCGCTGGCCCGAGGCGGCGGGTTAGGACGGGTTGTGGACCCTGCCGAGTTCGTTGCCGTACTAGGGGCGGAGAACGTCCTGACCGACCCAACCCAGCTGCGCACCTACGAGTGTGACGGGCTGACCGGCTACCGGGTGGTCCCCGCGCTGGTGGCCCTGCCCCGGACCACCGACGAGGTCGCGGCCACGGTCCGGGTCTGCGCCCGGCGCGGGATCCCGTTCGTGGCCCGCGGCGCCGGCACCGGCCTGTCCGGCGGCGCGCTGCCGGTGGCCGACGGCATCGTCATCTCCCTGCAGCGGCTGCGCCGCATCATCGAGGTCGATCCGGTCAACCGGCGGGCGGTCGTGGAGCCCGGCGTGACCAACCGGGACATCAGCCGGGCCGCCGCACCGTACGGGCTGTACTACGCACCCGACCCGTCCAGCCAGCAGGTCTGCACCATCGGCGGGAACGTCGCCGAAAACTCCGGCGGCGCGCACTGCCTGAAGTACGGCTTCACCGTCCACCATGTCCTCGCGGCCGAGGTGGTGCTCGCCGACGGCACGGTGACCACCTTGGGCGGCGACAGTCCGGAGCACGCCGGGTACGACCTGCTCGGCGCGTTCATCGGGTCGGAGGGCACCCTGGGCGTGGTGACCAAGGTGGTGGTGCGGCTGCTGCCCAAGCCGACCACCGTGTCCACCATGGTCGCCGACTTCGGCTCGGTGGCCGCGGCCGGCGATACGGTCACCGACATCATCGGCGCCGGCATCGTTCCGGCCGCCATCGAGATGATGGACAACCTGGCCATCCGCGCCGCCGAGGCGGCCGTCCACGCGGGCTACACAGTGGACGCCGCAGCCGCGCTCATCGTGGAGCTGGACGGGCCGCCCGACGAGGTGGACAGCCAGTTCGACCAGGTACTCGAGATCTGCCGGCGGCACGGCAGCACGAAGCTGCGCATCGCCGCCGACCCGGCCGAGCGGGAGGCGATCTGGCGTGGCCGCAAGGCGGCGTTCGCCGCGGCCGGCCGGATCAGCCCGAACTACTTCGTGCAGGACGGCGTGGTGCCGCGGGTACGGCTCGCCGAGGTGCTCGGCCGGATCGCCGAGCTGGCGGCCGGCGCCGGCATCCGGGTGGCCAACGTCTTCCACGCCGGCGACGGCAACCTGCACCCGCTGGTGCTCTACGACGAGGCGAAGGGCGAGCATGACCGGGCCGAGAAGCTGTCCACCGCGATCGCCGAGCTCTGCGTCGAGCTGGGCGGTTCGCTCTCCGGCGAGCACGGCATCGGCGCCGACAAGGCATGCTCCATGCCGGTCATGTTCAGCGAGGACGACCTGGCCACGATGAAGCGGCTGCGGGCCGCGTTCGACCCGGCGGGGCTGTGCAACCCCGGGAAGATCTTCCCCACCCCGCGGCTGTGCGGCGAGCGACCCGGCCCGTTCCGCCCGCACCCACTGGAAGCGGCCGGGCTGATCGAGCGATGGTGACGCACCTTCGCCCCGCCAACCTGGCCGAGTTGAGCGAGGCGGTCCGCGAAGGCCCGCAGCGGCTGCTGATCGCCGGCGCCGGGACGGCCACCGGCTGGGGCGGCACGCCAACCGAGGTGGACGCGGTGGTCGACACCACCGGGCTGGACGGCGTCATCGACTACCAGCCGGCCGACATGACGGTCGCGGTCCGCGCCGGCATGCCAATGGCCGACCTGCAGAAGGTGCTCGCCGAGCACGGCCAGCGCGTCGCCTTCGACGCCGCCCGCATCCCGCTCGGCGCCACGGTGGGCGGCCTGGTCGCCACCGCCGACGGCGGGCCGGCCCGGCACGCGTACGGGACGCTGCGGGACATGGTGATCGGGATCACCGTCGTGCTCGCCGACGGGACCGTCGCCCGCTCCGGCGGGCGGGTCATCAAGAACGTCGCCGGGTACGACCTGGCGAAGCTCTTCCACGGGTCGCTCGGCACGCTCGGCGTCATCGCCGAGGTCGTCCTGCGGGTGTACCCGCTGCCCAAGGCGACGCGGACGGTGGCCGTCGAGCGCCCGCCCGACGAGGGCTTCGAACTGGCCGGGCAGATCGTGGCCAGGTCCCTGGAACCCGCGGCCCTGGAGTGGTACGACGGCCGGCTGCTGGCCCGCTTCGAAGGCACCGCCGAGGGTGTCGCGCGGCGGGTGGCCGCGCTCCAGGCGGCCGCCGGCGCCGGCTGGTCCGAGGTCGACGACGCGGTCTGGGACGAGGTGGCCGGCGTGGCGCTCGGCGCGCCGGGCGACACGGTGTTCCGGTGCGGCACGCTGCCCAGCCGGATGCCGTGGCTTGCGGGCCGCATTGCCGAGCTCGCCGGCGCCGCCGCCACGGTCACCAGCAGCGTCGGCGTGGGAGTCCACACCGTACGGTTGCGGTCCGGCGACCCGGCCGTGCACGCCGCCACGCTCACCACGGTACGGGACGAGGTCGCCGGCACGGGCGGGAGCACGACGGCCATCCGCCGGGCGGAGGACGTGCCGGCCTGGGGTCCGCCGCCGCCGGCGGTCGCCCTCATGCGGGCAGTCAAGCAGCAGCTCGACCCGGTGGGTCGGCTCGGTCCCGGAAGGTTTGCACCATGGTTCTGAGCTCGTTCGACGCGCACCACCCGCCACAGCGGGAGCTGCTCGACGAGTGTGTCCACTGTGGCTTCTGCCTGCCCACATGCCCCACCTACCTGCTCGACGGGGAGGAGATGGACTCCCCGCGCGGGCGCATCTACCTGATGGACCTGGCCAGCCGGGGCGAG
>JADGHA010000254.1 GCA_019689695.1 Micromonosporaceae bacterium
CCACGGCGCCCCCCAGCAGCGCCAGGCTGGAGAAGACGATCGCGTGGATGCCGGCGTAGGCCAGCCCCGGGAGCAGGTCCAGCAACTCGTCCCAGGCGGCGCCGACGTCGGCGGCGCCGAACGCGCCGCCCAGGAACATGATCAGCTGTGGCGCGCCGAGCAGCAGCCACACCGCGCTGACCAGGGCGGCCAGCTTGGCCAGCGCGTAGTCGCTGGCGCGTAGCGCCCGGGTGAAGTACAGCGGCAGCACGCCGCAGCGCAGGTCCCGGGAGACCAGCTCGGGCCCGACGATCGCCACGAAGAGGATGGCGAGCAGGCCCATGCTCTCGGTGTACGCGGTATAGGTGGCCACCCGTTGGCCGGTCTGGGCGCGGACGGCGGTGAAGACCACGGCGACGGTGGTGACGATGAGGGCCACCGCCCACGGGAAGATCTTCGACTTGGCCGACCGGCCGAGCCCGTACGCGGTGCGCAAACCATGCAGGAACAGCGAGCCGACCGCGTACTCGCGGCCCAGCCGCGGGCCGGTGTACCGCTGGTACCCGATGTCGTGGATGACCGAATCAACCGACATGTGCCACCTCTTCGGTAGGTGTCCGGAACAGCTCGGCGACTCGGTGCCGCCGCTGGTCGAGGCGGTGCAGCGGCAGGTCCAGCTCGGCCACCGCGGCCAGGATGCGGTCGTACGTGTCGTCCGAGGCCAGCGGCACCAGCAGCAGCCGCCCGTCCGGCCGGGCCTCGACGCCCGACTCGCCCAGGCGCTTGAGCAGGTCCGCCTGGCCCTCGCTCACCTCCACCACCAGGACGTCGGTGGCGGTCGTCATGGTGGACAGCTGCGCCGAGCGCAGCAGCCGGCCCCCGTCGATGGCGACCAGTGAGTCGCAGATCCGCTCCACCTCGCCGAGCAGGTGCGAGCAGACCACCACGGAGATGCCGAACTCGGTCCCGATCTTGTGGATCAGCTCCAGCATCGCGTCCCGGCCGGCCGGGTCCAGCCCGTTGGTCGGCTCGTCCAGCAGCAGCAGGTCCGGGTCGTGCACCAGCGCCTGGGCCAGCTTGACCCGCTGCTTCATGCCGGTCGAGTAGCCGCCGATCTGCCGGTACCGCTCCTCGTACAGCCCGACGTGGCGCAGCGCCTCGGAGGCGCGCTCCCGGGCGGCAGTCTTGGGCAGCCCGCTGATCCGCCCAAGGTGGGTGACGAACTCGGCGGCGGACAGGTCCGGCGGCAGGCTGTCGTGCTCCGGCATGTAGCCGACGCGGGCCCGCACCTGCTCCGGGTCGGTACCGGGGTCGAGGTCGAAGACGCGCACCCGGCCGGAGGTCGGCGGCAGGAGCCCCAGTAGAATCTTGATCAAGGTGGATTTGCCGGCACCGTTCGCGCCGACCAGGCCGATGACGCCAGGCTCTATCGTCACCGTCAGATCGTCGAGCGCGGTCACCCGCGCGTTGTACTTCTTGGTGAGCGACTCGGTCGCGATGATGGGCACGCGTAGAGAGTATGGTGGCGGCGCCAGCGGCGGCATCCGGCGTTTCCCCCGACGCATCCCTGATGTCCTCCTCGTTGGACGCCGCAGGCGGGTGCTGTAACACTGAGGACTTGTTGCGAGGGGAGAGTCGTGGACGGTTGGGTGCTGCCCGACGAGGTGCTGCGTGACGCGCCGACGCACACGCCGCGCCCGTACGAGCTGGCCGACCTGGAGCTGCTGCTGGGCGGCGCATACGCGCCGCTGACCGGCTTCCTCGGCCAGGCCGACCTGGCCAGCGTGACCCGACGCGGCCAGCTCGCCGACGGCACGCCGTGGCCGGTGCCGGTCACCCTCGAAGTGCCCCGGGAGCTGGCGGACGGGCTGGACCTGGACAACCCCGTGCGGCGCGCGCTCGTCCTGACCGACACCGAGGGGGCGCCGGTGGCCGCGGTGGACGTCACCGAGGCGTGGCCCACCCGGGAGGGCATGTCCGGCGTGGCCGGCGCGGTGCGGCGGGTCGGCGACGGCGGCCACGGCCCGTTCCGGCGGCTGCGCCGCACCCCGGCCGAGGTCAAGTCGCTGCTGCCGCCCGGCCGGGTGCTCGGCGTGGTCGCCGACCGCCCGCTGCACCGCCCGCAGCTGGCGCAGATCGCGCACGCCGCGCGCACCCTCGCCGCCCACCTGCTGGTGCTCATCCCGATCACCGAGCCCGGCCCGGACGGGCTGCCGCCGGAGGCGCTGGTGCGGTGCGTGCTCGCCGCCCGCGACCGGATGCCCCCCGCCACCATCGTCGGCGTCCCGCTGGTGCGCCGCCGCGACGAGATCCGTGACGCGCTGATCCGGGCCCGGGTGGCCGCCGCGTACGGGGTGACCCACCTGCTGTCCACCGGCGGGATGCTCTCCGGCGGCGGGCCGCGGGTGCTGGTGCCGCGCGAGCTGGCCTACGACAGCCGGGACGGCCAGTGGCGCTGGCGTGAGGACATCCCGCCGCGCAACCGCAAGCTGGAGCTCAAGCCGGAGGAGATCGACGACCTGCTCGACCGCGGCTTCCCGCTGCCGGAGTGGCACACCCCGCCGGCCGTGGCGCGGGAGCTGGCCCGGGTCCGCCCGCCGCGGCGCCACCGCGGCCTGGTGGTCTTCTTCACCGGGCTGTCCGGCTCGGGCAAGTCCACCATCGCCCGCGGGGTGGCCGACGTGCTGCGGGAGACCGGCGACCGGACCGTGACCCTCCTCGACGGTGACGTGGTACGCCGCGAGCTGTCCGCCGGGCTCGGGTTCAGCAAGGCCGACCGGGACATGAACGTACGCCGCATCGCCTGGGTCGCCGCCGAGATCGCCCGGCACCGCGGCGTCGCGCTGTGCTGCCCGATCGCGCCGTACGCGGTCGCCCGTACCGCGGCCCGCCAGATGGCCACCGCCGCCGGCGCGGGGTTCGTGCTGGTGTACGTCGCCACCCCGCTGGCCGTGTGCGAGCAGCGCGACCGCAAGGGCCTGTACGCCCGGGCGCGCGCCGGCCAGCTCACCGGGATGACCGGCATCGACGACCCGTACGAGGAGCCGACCGACGCCGACCTGGTGCTGGACACCTCGGGGTTGAGTGTGGACGACACGGTCAGCATGGTGCTCAGCTACCTGACCGAGAACGGCTGGGTCGAGCCGCACCGCTGACCGCGGGCGCCCTCGGGGCCGCCAGCCCGCGGGACCCGGCCGGTGCGGCCGCACAGCCGGCGGGCCAGCGCGGGCCGCCGGGTCGCGCGGCCGTCAGGCCAGCGCGGGCCGCCCGGCCGCCGGCCGCCGGGTCGCGCGGCCGTCAGCCGGGCACGCTCTCGGTTGCCCGCTGGCCGAGCTTGTGCGCGCGGATGATGTCCGCGTACCGGTAGCCGCTCGCCTTGATCGTCCGCCGCTGGGTGGCGTAGTCCACGTGGATCAGCCCGAACCGCTTCGCGTACCCGTACGCCCACTCGAAGTTGTCCAGCAACGACCAGACGAAGTACCCGGCCAGCGGGGCACCGCCCCGGGTGGCCCGGATGCCGGCGGCCAGGTGCTGCTCCAGGTAGCTCATCCGCTCCTTGTCCTCGATCTGGCCGTCCGGCAGCACCTCGTCCGGCCAGGCCGAGCCGTTCTCGGTCACGTAGATGCGTGCGGCGTGGTAGTCGTCGCTCAGCCGCAGCAGCAGCTCCTCCAGCCCGTCCGGATGGACCTCCCAGCCCATCGCGGTCTGCTGGCCGTCCGGCACGCTGACCATCCGGGCGTACGGGATGGGCCCGTCGGGGTCGTCGGTGACCACCTGGCGGAAGTAGTAGTTCAGTCCCAAGTGATCCATGGGGGCGGCGATCGCCTCCAGGTCGCCGGCGCGCACCGGCGGATCCACCCCGTACACCTCGACCATGTCGGCCGGGTAGCCGCGGCCGTGCAGCGGGTCCAGCCACCACCGGTTGGTGTGGCCGTCGGCCGGCGGCGCGGCGGCCACGTCCGGCTCCCCCGGCCCGGCCGGCTCGCACGGGCTGAGGTTGAGCACCGCGCCGACCCGGGCCGGACCGGTGGCGACGTTGCGCAGCGCGGCCGCGGCCAGTCCGTGGCCGAGCAGCAGGTGGTGCGCGGCGGGCACGGCCAGCGTGATGTCGGTGAGCCCGGGCGCCATCCGGCCCTCCAGGTGCCCGATCCAGGCCGAGCAGAGCGGTTCGTTGATGGTGAACCAGTCGGTGACCCGGTCGCCCAGCCGGGCGGCCACCACCGCGGCGAACTCGGCGAGATGGAAGGCGGTGTCCCGGTTAGCCCAGCCGCCCCGGTCCTGCAGGGCCTGCGGCAGGTCCCAGTGGTACAAGGTGGCGAACGGCCGGATGCCGGCCTCCAGCAACCCGTCCACCAGCCGGTCGTAGAAGTCCAGCCCCGGCGGGTTGGCCCGGCCGGTGCCGGTGGGCAGCACCCGCGGCCAGGCGATGGAGAACCGGTACGCGTCGAGGCCGAGCCGGCGCATCAGACCGATGTCCTCCCGCCAGCGGTGGTAGTGGTCGCAGGCGACCTCGCCGGTGTCACCGTTGTCCACCGCGCCGGGCACCTGGCAGAAGGTGTCCCAGATGGACGGTCCCCGGCCGTCCTCGGCCACCGCGCCCTCGATCTGGTACGCGGAGGTGGCCGCACCCCAGACGAAATCGGGCCCCAGGTCCGGTACGTGACTCATCGACGCTCCTATCGAACCGAGCCGGCGGTCAGGCCGGAGACGAAATGCCGCTGCAGAAGGAGGAACCCGGCCACCACCGGGACACTGACCACAAGGGACGCTGCCATCACCTGGTTCCAGTACACGTCGTTGGAGGTGGCGTAGCCCTGCAGGCCGACCGCCAGGGTACGCGAGCCCTCATCGGTCATCACCGAGGCGAACAGCACCTCGCCCCACGCGGTCATGAAGGAGTAGACGGCGACCGCCACGATGCCCGGCACCGCGGTCGGCAGGATCACCTGCACCAGGGTGCGCACCGGACCCGCCCCGTCGACCTGTGCCGACTCGTCCAGCCCGCGCGGGATCGAGTTGAAGTATCCGACCAGCATCCAGATGGAGAACGGCAGGGAGAAGGTCAGGTAGGTGATGACCAGGCCCAGCCGGCTGGCGTACAGCTGGATGCCGGTGAGGTTGCCGAGGTTGACGTAGATGAGAAACAGCGGCAGCAGGAACAGGATGCCGGGGAACATCTGGGTGGACAGCACGGTGATGGAGAACAGCCGCCGGCCGGTGAAGCGGTAGCGGCTCACCGCGTAGGCCGCGACGATGGCCACCGTCACCGAGAAGGCCATCGCCAGGCTGCACACGACGACGCTGTTGACGAAGTAGTGCGCGAGCGGCACGGTGTGCCAGATGTCCACAAAGGGCCGCACGGTCAGGCGCGAAGGTATCCAGCGGAAGGTGTCCTGCACGTCCACCAGCGGCTTCACCGAGGAGCTCACCATCACGTAGATCGGCGTGAGGGTGAACGCCAGCAGCAGGGTGAGCACCGCTGGCCGGGCGACCTTGAGCCAACGAGGTTCACGCATCGCTCCTCCTGCGGGACGTGACAGGCAGGTAGATCGCGGTGACGAGCAACAGGAACAGCAGCAGCAATACGCTCATCGCCGAGCCGAGGCCGAAGTTCCAGGTGATGAACGAACTCTGGTAGATGTGGATGGAGATGAGGTCGCCGGCCCGCGGGGCGCCGCTGCCGAACAGCACGTACGGCGTGTTGAAGTCGTTGAACGTCCACAGGAACAGCACAAGGATGAGCACCTGGTTGACCGGTCGCAGCAGAGGGAGAGTGATGTTGCGCAGCTGCCGGCCGAAGCCGGCGCCGTCGATCGCCGCCGCCTCGTAGAGCTCGTCCGGCACCGTCTGCAGCCCGGCGGTCAGCACCAGCAGGGCGAACGGCCAGTTGCGCCAGACCGAGACGGCGACCAGCGACGCGAAGCTGTTGCCGCCGATCAGCCAGAACGGACGGTCCTGGGTCAGGTGCAGCTGGTCGACCAGGACGTGGTTGACCAGCCCGGTGTCGCGCTGCAGCAGGAAACCCCAGGTGATCACCGCGGTGTACGCGGGCAGCGCGTACGGCGTGAGCAGGATGGTGCGCAGCACCCCCCGGCCGGCGAACGGGCGTTGCAGCAGCACCGCGGCGGTGATCCCGAGCAGCCAGCAGAAGGCGACGGTCAGCACGGAGTACGCCATGGTGACGCCCAGGGAGTGCAGCAGGTCCGCGCCGATCGGGCTGTTCACGTCGACGATGACGCGGAAGTTGGCCAGCCCGACGAAGGGCGCGGCGGACCAGTTGCGGATGTAGAACTGGGTCAGCCCCTTCAGGCTCATCCAGGCGCCGACCACCATCGGTACCAAGTGGACCGCGAGCTCCAGTACCAGGGCGGGCAGCAGCATCGCGTACGGCGTGAACCGCCGGCGCCGCCCGGCCCGCCCCCGGCGCCGGGCGGGCGCAACGGG
>JADGHA010000255.1 GCA_019689695.1 Micromonosporaceae bacterium
GCACGCCCGCGTCACTCCCCCGCCCCGCGACCCGGCCCCACTGCCCTACCTGCGCGACGACGGCGAGCCGTGGGGGCTGAACATCACGTTGGAGGTACGGCTCAACGGCCATGTCGTGTCCCGGCCGCCGTTCGCCACGATGTACTGGACACCCGCCCAGCAGCTGGCCCACCTGACGGTGAACGGCGCCTCGCTGCGCACCGGCGACCTGTACGCCTCCGGCACGGTCAGCGGGCCAGAGCGTGACCAGTACGGGTCGCTGCTCGAGCTCACCTGGGGCGGCCGCGACCCGCTCATCCTGCCCGACGGCGAGGAACGGACCTTCCTGGAGGACGGCGACGAAGTCGTCATCACCGCGTCGGCCCCCGGGCCTGACGGCGAGCCGATCAGCTTCGGCGAGGTCCGCGGCCGGATCGAGGAGTAATGCGAAAGCCGCGCCCGCCCGGCGGGTGCCGGACGGGCGCGGCTCGCTTGTCCTCAGTGGACTTGCATCGTCACGGTCACCGGTGCGGTGGCGTACGGGGTGTCCGTGACCAGCGCCAGCCGCGCGTCGTATCGGCCCCGACCGGCGACCGCGGAGGCGTCGACCGCGATGGTGACGGTCACCGACCGCCCCGCCGGTATGACGAGCTCGGTGCGGTTCGCCGACAGCCACGGCACGTCCGAACCGTGTACGCAGTAGTCGTACCCGGTCAGCCGTTGCGCCAGCGGCGTGGGGTTGAAGCCGAACGGCGAGCCGCCCACCTGGTAGAGGCCGCAGGCGGCGCCGCCGCGGAACAGGGCGTTGTTCGCGTTGGGCAGCGCCGACCAGGCGCCGGTGGCCGGGTCGAACTCCCACGCCTGGTTGGTCACCGTCCCGTAGCTGTCGCCGCCGACAATCTGCAGCTTGCCGCCCACACCCGCGTACGCCATGCCGAAGGCGTAGTACGGCATGTACCCCACCTTCACCCAGGTGTCCGACTCGGCGAAGTACCGGTAGGTGGTGTTGGTCGGCTCGCCCCGCCAGCCCTTGCCCGGGTCGACGCCGCCTGCGCAGACCACCCCGTCGCCGGCCGGCGCGCAGGCGAGGAAGGCCACCGTCTCCGGGTAGTCGGCGAGCTTGGTCCAGGTGTCCGCCGCCGGGTCGTAGCGGTAGGCCCCACCCGATGCCGGGAGGCAGGCGTCGGTGGTGCAGCCGCCCACCACGTACAGCTTGCCGTCGACCGACGCTGCCGCGCCGGCCGCCATCGCGATGGGCAGGTCCGCCTTGCGGGACCAGCGGTTGGTGCCCGGGTCGTAGGCGTAGGTGGTGGACGTGGTGCCGGCGAGATTCCAGCCGCCCACCACGTACAGCTTGCCGTTGACGAACGCGCCGACCGGCGCCTCGCGACCCTCGGGCAGGTCGGCGATGCGCTGCCATGCCTTGGCCTGCGCGTCGTACGTGTAGCCGTTGGCCGACACCGGCTGGTCGCCGGTGCCGCCGACCGAGTACACCTTGCCGTCGTCGTCCGCGACCAGGTTGTCCATCACCAGGTCGGGGTACTCGGGAAGGTTCGTCCACGCGGTGCCGCCGGTGGCGTCCTGCGGCGGGATGGTGTGCACCGGCCGGTCGCCGCGCCGGGCGAGGGAGCCGAGCGGCGTGTCGCTGCGGGTCCGGATCAGCGGGGCCCCGGGCGCCGCCGGCTTTCCGCCCTCCGGTGCGTATCCGCGGTCCTGCTCGACCAGCGTCACGTGCAGCGGTCGTGTGCCGTCGTTGGTGAGCCGCACCTGTCGGTAGCTGGTCCGGCCGTGGTGCTGCGACACCCGGATATCTCCATGGTGGACGGTGAGGTGGCCGGCGCGCAGGCGCCAGTCACGGCGTATCAGGTGGTCGGAGTGGAGGGCGACCTTCGTGGTGCTGTCCGCGTAGTTGCGTCCGCTCACCGTCAGCTGGGTCGTACCGGTGCCGGGCACGAACAGCCAGTAGTAGCCGTCGGCCAGCCGCGCGTCGTCGGGTGTCGCCTGGCTGGTCGCCAACTGGGTGCCGGCGGTGACTGTCGCACCGATGACAGCCGCGCCGTTGTTGTCGTCGCGCACGTAGCCGGTGACCAGCGCGCCGGTGACCGGGCCGCAGGAGCGGCTGCCCACGAAGACGTTGTCCAGCTGCCACCAGTTGTCGTACTCGCCCTGGTACCGGAAGCGCACCCGCACGCCGGTCCGGCCGGCCGCCTGCGGGATCGGGATCTCGACGTGTTTCCGGACGCTGGTGGTCGACAGGTGGTAGACCGTGGTCCAGGTGGCACCGCTGTCCAGGCTGAGGTCCACGTCGCCGGTCTGTCCGTCCCAGGCCGAGTAGTCCGTGTCGAACCCGATCACGGGCGCGGTCTCGGCGCTGAGGTCCGCCACCGGGCTGACCAGGCTGGTGTCCTGGCGGCCGGGGTTGTACCAGCCGTCCATGATGGCGAAGTCGCCGCTGCCGCCGGTCAGGTTGCCCTTGCCTCCCGGGTCGTCGAACCGCCACGTCCTGCCCGTGCCTGCGTCGTCGGTGACCTGCCAGCCGCCCTGAGGCCCGGTGCCCCAGCCGGTGAAGTCCGTGCCGGTGCCGTGGTAGGTGGTGGCGTACCCGGGGGCGGTGCATGCGGCGTCGACGGTGAGGGACACGTCCTGGCGCACGTCCGTGGGGTGCCGCTTTTCGGGCGGGTCGATCTTCGCGGTCACCGTGCTGGTGGCGTAGCCGGGCATGTCCACAGCGGACACGGTCAGCCGGTAGCTGGCGCCGGCCGGCAGGTCCACCTGGTAGCGGCCGGTGAACGGGTCGGTGTAGACCGGGCCGCCGGGATAGCCGTCGATCTGGATCCGGGCGTACACCGGCCAGCCGTGGCCGGACCCGTCGGTCACGGTGCCGGTCAGGCGGCGGCTGGGGATCGCGGTGAGCGCGAAGCTGCCCGCGACGGTGGCTCCCGGCTCGACCCGTACCGCGGCCAGGGTCCGGCTGTGGTAGCCGAACTTCGTGGCCACCACGTCGTAGGTGCCAACCGGGACGGCCAACGTGTAGTGGCCCGCCTCGTCGGTGACGGCGGTGAAGGTGGCGCCGGTGCTGTCCGTCACGCTCACCGTCGCGCCGGCGAGCGCGGCGTGCGGCTTCCCGGCCGTGACGGTCCCGCTGATCCGGCCGAACTCGCCCAAGGTCAGCGCGGCCACGCCGTCGGGGGTGCCGACGCCGGTCGGCCCGTCCCAGCCCGGACGCGCGGTGCACAGCTGGTTGCCGCACCAGCCGTTCGACCCTTCGGTGATGTCGTTGAGGTGGGCCGCCTTGTCCTTGCGGTACGGGTAGGTCACCGGGTAGGTGCCGGGCACCGGGTCGCCGGCCACCGCGTACATCGCGGCCACCAGCGGGGCGGACAGGGATGTGCCGCCCCACTGTGCCCAGCCGTCCTGGCCGAGCGTGTTGTAGACGGCCAGCCCGGTCTCCGGGTCGGCGAGGGCGGAGATGTCCGCGGTGGCCCGCTTGTCCGGGCAGCCGGTGTCCACATCGGCCTGGTAGTCCGGCCGCGGCTCGTACAGCGAGCAGCCGCTGCCCGCGTCCGACCACGCGGTCTCCTTCCATCCGCGGGCGGACCCGTCGCGCTCCAGCCGGGTGCCGCCGACGGCCACCACCTTGGGGTGGGTCGCCGGGTAGCTCTGGACGTTGCCGAAGTCGCCGCTGGACACGGTGACCGCGATGCCGGGGTGGTCGTAGTGCGCGTCGTACCGGTTCTGGTAGGGGTACTCGCCGGCGATGCCGTAGGAGTTGGAGATGGCCACCGCGCCGAGGGCGGCGGCCGTGTCGACGGCGGCGCCGAGGTTGGCCGAGGAGTTGTCGTCGGCCTGCACGAGCAGGATGTTGCACTTGGGGCACGCGGAGGAGACGGCGTCGAGGTCCAGCGCGGTCTCGATGGACCATCCCGGGTCCTCAGGCGGGTAGTCGGCCCCGCCGCGCTGGTCGACCTTCCTGAAGCAGCCGTTCTGCGAGGTGCACGGTGGCAGACCGTAGTGGGCGCGGAACACGGCGAGGTCGGCCTCGGCCGCCTCGTACCCGAAGGCGTCGACGATCGCGACCGTCTGGCCCTCACCCCCGTCGGGCAGGTGGTACGCGGACCGGATGTCGGCCGGGCCGAGTGCGGTGGGCGGTGGTTCGGCGACCTGCTGGACCAGCCGGCCGTCCTCAGTGGCCAGTCCGAGGGCGAAGCACCGGGCGACCGGCGTGTCCGTGGCGTCCGGCTGGGCGGCGGTGTTGCAGCCGGCGGGCCGGTAGCCGCGCGCCTGCCAGCTCGGTGCCGACGGGCTCGGTGCTGATGGGCTCGCCGCTGGCGGGCTCGCTGCCGATGCCCGGGCGGCGGGCACCGGGCCGGCGACCGCCAGGGTGAGCGCCACACCGATGGCCCGTCGGAACAGGCGGGTCGTGCCGACCCGCCCCGCTGACACAGGCGGACTCATGCTCCACTCCTCGCAACCGTACTGTGACCCGCATCACTGTCCTCTGTGGAAAGTGATCTAGGTCGCCGAGTGGCATGGTGGCATGATCTTGCCTGCGCGGACAATCTCTCCCACGATTCATGTTCATGACAGGTGGCGGTTTCCCGACGGGGCGTTGCGGTGCCGCGGGGAGCGCGCGAAGGCGGGTGACGGCGGTGTGGCAGGCGGTGGGCGTCTCCGGGCAGGAGGAGGTCGTCTATGAGGCGCTGGCGCGGCACCGGCAGGCGACGGCGGAGGACCTGCTGCCCGGCGTCGGCCTGTCCCGGCCGCAGCTGACTCGTACGCTCGCCCAGCTGGTCGGCCGCGGCATGGCCACCCGGCTGCCCGGACGCCCGGCGCGGTACGCGGCCGTCCCGCCGGACGAGGTCGCCGCGCCGCTGATCGCCGAGCGGGAACGCGAGCTGATCCGCCTGCGCGCGCACGCCCGGCGGCTGACCGAGGAGATGCGGCGGCGGGATCCGGCCGCGCACCATCCGGCCGAGGTGATCCAGGTCATCGAGGGCGCCGCCAACCTGCGGGCCACGTTCGTCCGGCTACAGCGGGAGGCGCGGGTGCAGGTCCGCGGCTTCGACCGGCCGCCGTACCTGGACAACCCGGTCGGCGGCAACGCCGAGGAGAACCGGCAGCTGACCAACCGGGGCCTGGTGTACCGGGTGGTGTACGACCAGTCGGCGCTGGCGATCCCGGGCCGGATGGCGGACATCTGGCAGGGGATCCGGCGCGGCGAGCAGGCCCGCGTCTACGCCCGCGTGCCGATGAAGATGGTCCTGTGCGACGACCGGCTCGCCCTCATCCCGGTGATGAAGGGCGGTCAGCAGGCCGACGCCGCCTACCTCGTGCACCCTTCGTCGCTGCTGGACGCGTTCGGCGAGCTGTTCGAGGCCGTGTGGGACCGTGCGGTGGCGATCAACAAGTCCGGCCAGGGGCGGCCGGACGACCTCTCCGAGCAGGACGCCGACCTGGTCGGCCTGCTCGCCGGCGGCGCCACTGACGAAACGATTGCCCGGACGCTGGGCTGGAGCGTCCGGACCGTACACCGCCACGTCCACCGCATCATGTCGATGGTCGGCGCCGAGACCCGGTTCCAGGCAGGCATGGAGGCGGTGCGCCGCGGCTGGATCTGACCCGCCGGTGACCGTCGGCCGAGCGCCCCGCACCGGGGCGACCGGGATCGGCGCCGCCGGCTGATGCCGCGGCTGGCGTGCCAGCGGCATGATGGGCGGAGTCGAGCAGGAGGTGGACGATGCCGCCGGCCGAGCGCTTCCTTCCGTCCCGCCACGCCTTCGGGTTCAGCAACTCGTGGCCGGAGCAGCCGGCGGTCACAGTGGACACCCCGTTCGGCCGGCTGAAGCTCGGCAACGCCAAGGGTGGGCTGTGCGGCGGCATGGTCTTCGCCGCGCTGGACTACTGGTACGCCGGGTGCGTTCCGCCGGCTCACCAGCCGGCCGTCGGCGAGCCGCTCTACCGGTACGTGGTCAAGCGCCTCATCCAGTCGTGGCGGCTGCCGGCCGGGGTTGCGCGGTACTACCGGTGGATGACCCTGCCCGACGGCGACCGTGTCTTCTCCGTCCTGGGCCGCCGCGTGGTGGCCACCCGCGGCGTTGCCTGGCGCACCGTCGCGGTCCAGCTGCCGCGGATCATCGCGGACCTGGACGCCGGCCGCCCGGCGCCGCTCGGCGTGGTCACGGTGGCCTCGGCCAACCCGCTCCAGCTTCGCTTCAACCACCAGGTGCTCGCGTACGGGTACGAGGTTGCGGGCGACTCGGTGACGTTGCGGGTGTACGACCCGAACCGGGGCGGCGACGACGCCACCTTCCTGCGCGTCGACACCAGGGATCCCACCCGGCCCCCCGAGATCGCACACAACCTCGGCATCGGCCGCCGGGTGCGCGGCTTCTTCCGCACCAGCTACACCCGGTCCACCCCACCGC
>JADGHA010000256.1 GCA_019689695.1 Micromonosporaceae bacterium
CGACTCGGCGAGCACACCCAGGATGTGCTTGCCTGGCTACGCAACCCCATTCCGACCCAGCCGGGCGCCAGCGGCGCCCCCGTCCGTCGAGAGGACCAGCCATGACATCGTCCCCCGTGCCGTCCATCGATCCGGCTGATCCCCTCGGTATCGACGCCCTCCTCACCGAGGACGAGATCGCGGTTCGCGACACCATCCGCAAGTTCTGCGCCGACCGGATCCAACCGCACATTGCGGAGTGGTTCGAGGCCGGGGAGCTGCCCCAGGCGCGGGACCTCGCCCGCGAACTCGGCGCGATCGGCGCGCTGGGCATGCACCTGCATGGGTACGGCTGCGCGGGCATGAGCGCGGTCGACTACGGGTTGGCCTGCCTGGAACTGGAGGCCTGTGACTCCGGCATCCGTTCGCTGGTGTCGGTCCAGGGGTCGCTGGCGATGTACGCGATCTGGGCGTTCGGCAGCGAGGAGCAGAAGAACCACTGGCTGCCCCGGATGGCCGCGGGTGAGGTGATCGGCTGCTTCGGCCTCACCGAACCAGACCACGGCTCCGACCCCGGCTCGATGCGGACCACGGCGACACGCGACGGCTCCGACTGGATCCTCAACGGCCGCAAGATGTGGATCACCAATGGGTCCATCGCGGACGTGGCGGTGGTGTGGGCCCGTACCGACGGCGGAATTCGCGGATTCGCCGTGCCGACCGACACGCCCGGTTTCGCCGCCCCGGAGATCAAGCACAAGCTGTCCCTGCGCGCGTCGGTGACGAGCGAACTCGTGCTCGACGACGTCCGGCTGCCCGCCGATGCGATCCTGCCGGGGGCCGACGGTCTGCGCGCGCCGCTCAGCTGTCTCAACGAGGCGCGGTACGGCATCGTGTGGGGGGCGGTCGGCGCAGCCCGCTCGGCGTTCGAGACTGCGCTGGCGTACGCCCGCACACGGGTCCAGTTCGGCCGGCCCATCGCCGGGTTCCAGCTCACCCAGGCCAAGCTGGCGGACATGGCGCTCGAACTGCACAAGGCCCACCTGCTGGCGTTGCACCTCGGCCGCCGTAAGGACGCCCACGGCCTGCACCCGGCCCAGGTGAGCTTCGGCAAGCTCAACAACGTGCGGGAGGCGCTCGACATCTGCCGTACCGCCCGCACCATCCTCGGCGCCAACGGCATCTCGCTCGAATATCCGGTGATCCGGCATATGAACAACCTGGAGTCGGTGCTCACCTACGAGGGCACGGCGGAGATGCACACCTTGATCATCGGTCAGGCGCTCACCGGCATCCCGGCGTTCGGGAGTACAAAGTAGACGGTTAAAGCCCCTCGCCGGCGCTCTGCTGCTGGCGCCGGCGGAGAGCCTGGCACCCCGATGCCGACCGCCCGGTGGTGCGGGATGCGCCACTGGTCCGGGTGGGGAGCCCGGCTAGTCAGGGCCGTCGGCGGTGCAGGTGATCAGCGGCTATCCTGGCACCTGGGCCCGGGCGAACGGCCCGTCCTGACGCGTACCGCAGCGTGGCGGCCGGGTCGAGCATATGTGGGCAAGCGTGCTGCTGCTTCCGCGGGGACCTGTGTGACGGGGAAGAAATCCTTGACGGTACTCGGCCGGATGCCCGCCGCTGTCCGGAACGGAGGGTGAGCCTGGATGCGGATGCTGGACGAAAAGCTGTATGACATCTACGACGAGGTGTTGCGGCGTAACCCGGGCGAGACCGAGTTCCACCAGGCCGTCCACGAGGTGCTGGACAGCCTCGGCCCGGTGATCGCCAAACACCCTCAGTACGCCGATGCAGCGATCATTCAGCGGTTGTGCGAGCCGGAACGGCAGATCATCTTCCGGGTTCCGTGGGTGGACGACCGGGGGGCGGTGCGCATCAACCGGGGCTTTCGAGTCGAGTTCAACTCCGCCCTCGGGCCGTACAAGGGCGGGTTGCGGTTTCACGCCTCGGTCTACCTGGGGATCGTGAAGTTCCTCGGCTTCGAGCAGATCTTCAAGAACGCGTTGACCGGCATGCCCCTGGGCGGTGCCAAGGGCGGTTCGGACTTCGACCCGAAGGGCCGCTCGGACGGCGAGGTGATGCGGTTCTGCCAGTCGTTCATGACCGAGCTCTACCGTCACCTCGGCGAGCACACCGACATCCCGGCCGGCGACATCGGGGTGGGCCAGCGCGAGATCGGTTACCTGTTCGGCCAGTACAAGCGGATAACCAACCGCTACGAATCCGGTGTTCTGACCGGCAAGGGCATCACCTGGGGTGGCGCGCAGGTACGCACCGAGGCCACCGGGTACGGTCTTGTCTTCTTCGTGGACACCATGCTGTCGGCCCGCGGCGACTCGTTCGAGGGCAAACGGGTCGTCATCTCCGGGTCGGGGAACGTGGCCCTGCACGCCGCTGAGAAGGTCCACCAGCTCGGCGGCACCGTCGTGGCCTGTTCGGACTCCACCGGTTACGTCGTCGAGGAGAAGGGCATCGACGTCGAGCTGCTCAAGGCCGTCAAGCAACAGCATCGGGGCCGGATCGCCGACTACGTCGCCGCCCGCGGCGCAGACGCCCACCTGTGCCTGGAAGGCTCAATCTGGGAGGTGCCCTGCGATATCGCGCTGCCCTGCGCCACCCAGAACGAGCTGAACGGCAGCGACGCCGCTGCGCTGATCCGCAACCGCTGCCGGATCGTCGCCGAGGGCGCGAACATGCCGACCACACCGAGCGCGGTCAAGCTGCTCACCGAGGCCGGCGTCCTGTTCGCCCCGGGCAAGGCGGCCAATGCCGGCGGGGTCGCCACCAGCGCGCTGGAGATGCAGCAGAACGCCTCCCGGGACTCGTGGACCTTCGAGCACACCGAGGCGCGACTCGCCGAGATCATGCGCAGCATCCACGACCGCTGCCTGGCCACGGCCGACGAGTACGGTGCCCCGGGCTCCTACGTCACCGGAGCCAACATTGCCGGGTTCACCCACGTCGCCGACGCCATGCTCGCCCTCGGCCTCGTCTGACCCGTTTCGTCGGCACGTCGCGGGGCGCAGCCGGGTGGCGGTGGAGACATTGATCACCACGGGTCAGGTGCATGCTGGTCCGGGTCGATGGCCTGACACCCGACGCGGCCCGGATCCGACCGGCTCGGTGTCCAGCAAGGGTGCCGACTGCCCGGTCGTCAGGGGCCCGGACCGGGGAGGTGCCGAGGCAGACTGATGGCGTGCCCAATCAGGTCAGCATCGGGGTCCTCGGGCCGCTGCGGGTGGACGTCGACGGGAATGTCATCCGCCTGAACGGGGTACGCCTGCACACGCTGGTCGTCCTGCTGGCGCTCGCCCCGGGTCGGGAGGTCAGCCGGACCAGCCTGATGGACGCGGTCTGGGGTGAGCAACTGCCGTCCAGGCCAGACAACGCCCTACAGGCTCTGGTGTCACGCCTGCGCCGGGCCGTTCCGGAGCTTGAGGTCGAATCCCGGCCGACCGGATACCGGGCGCTCATCGACCCGGACCAGGTGGACGCGCACCGGTTCGAATCGCTCGTGCAGGCGGCCCGGCGCTCGACCGATACCACCGAGCGGGCGGCCACCCTGCGCACCGCCCTGGGCCTGTGGCGCGGGACGCCACTGCCGGGGCTGCCGGACACCCCGGTCCTGCGTGCGCACGCGGCACGCCTGAGCGAGCTGCGGCGCGCCGCGATCGAGGAGCGCGTCGCGGCGGAGCTCGACCTTGGCCGGGGCGCAGAGCTGGTCGCGGAGCTGGAGGGGCTCGTGGCGGAGTACCCGCTGCGGGAGACACTGCGCATCCAGCTGATGGCGGCACTGCAGGCGGCCGGCCGGTACGCCGACGCGCTGGCGGTGTACGAGGATGCCCGTACTGTGCTCGCCGAACGGCTCGGCGCCGACCCCTCACCGCAGCTGCGCGCCGCGCATCTCGCGCTGCTGCGCGCGGGCGCGCCGCAGCCGGTGGGCGCAGCCCAGGTGGGCGCGCCGGCGAAACCCGTGGTTGCGCCGAGCCCGGTCCGGCTGCCGGCGCCGCTGACGCCACTGATCGGCCGTGACGGCGACATCCGCCGGGTACGCGCGCTGCTGGCCGAGCACCGGCTGGTCACCATCGTGGGCCCGGGCGGCGCCGGCAAGACCCGGGTGGCGATCGAGGCGGCCCGCGAGATCGCCGATCCCGGTACCACCTCGGTCTGGCTTGTCGAGCTGGCCGGGCTGACGGACGCGGAGGATGTGCCCAGGGCCATCCTCGACGCGACCGGCGCGGGCGACGGCGGCCTGCTGTTCGCCCCGGGGCCGCCCGGTGCCCGGCCCCGGGTCTGGGACCGGTTGGTCGACGTGCTGTACCACGCCCCCGCGCTGCTCGTGCTGGACAACTGCGAGCACCTGCTGCCGCACGCGGCCCGGATCGCCGGGGCGCTGCTCTCCGCCTGCCCGCGGCTGCGGCTTCTGGCCACCAGCCGTCAGGTTCTGGGTCTGTACGGGGAGTCGCTGCACCAGCTGTCCGGGCTTCCCGTCCCGGCCGCCACCGGACCGGCCACTCAGGACAGTCCGGCCGTACGGCTGTTCGTCGCCCGCGCCCGTGCCGCATGCCCGTCGTTCGTGCTCGACCAGGAGACGGCGGCGCCTGTCGCGGCCGTCTGTCGCGCTCTGGACGGCCTGCCGCTGGCCCTGGAGCTGGCGGCGGCCCGGCTCCGGTCACTGCCCGTGGCGCAGCTTGCCGACCGGCTGCGGGATCGGTTAGACCTGTTGTCCTCCGGCAGCGCGGCAGTGGATGCGCGGCACCGCACACTCCGCGCGGTGATCGACTGGAGCTGGGACCTGCTGGACCCGGATGAGCGGGTGCTGGCCCGCCGGATGGCGGTCTTCGCGGACCGGATGGAGGCGTCCGCGGTGCGCCGGGTCTGCGCCGGCGTCGACGACCTGCCCGCCCACGACGTCGACCGCCTGCTGGCGGGCCTGGTGGACAAGTCGCTTGTGCACGCCGATGGCGACGGCGCCCGGCTGCGGCTGCGGATGCTCGACACCGTGCGGCTGTACGCGCTGGAACGGCTGGCCGCGGCGGGGGAGGAGCACCGGTTCCGGTTGCGGCACGCGCAGGCCATGCTGGAGCTCGCGGAAGACTGCGAACCGCGGATGCGCCGTGCCGAGCAGACGCAGGCGCTGGCTCTGCTCGCCGAGCGGGTCGACGATCTGACCGCGGCCCTACGCTGGTCGGCCGAGCATGCGCCGGAGACCGCGGTCCGGCTGGTCGCGGCGCTGGAGTGGTTCTGGCTGCTGTCCGGCCGGCGGGCCGAGGGTATGGAGTGGACGGACCGGGCGCTGGCCCTGGACGGGTCCGGCGTGCCGGCGGCCAGGGCGCTGCTGTGCACGGTCGGCGCGCTGGCGCACGGGGCGCTGTTCGGCCAACCAGCGGGGATCGCGTACCTCAACGAGGCGGTCGCGCTGAGCAGCTGGCTGGCCGAGCGGCCGGAGTCCGGTGGCCACCCGAGCATGGTGCTCACGCGGGCGCTGGTGCCACTGCTGGCCAAGGACGCCGGCGCGATGCTCGATGCGCTGCGGCGCTGTGCCCACGACGCCGATCCCTGGGTGCGGGCACAGAGCAGGATGCTCGCCGGCCGCATCTTGATGAACGACGGCCAGCCGTTTGCCGCCCGCGCGGAGCTGCTCGCCGCGCTGGACGGGTTCGGTGCGATCGGCGAGCGGCTGGGCCTGGCCCAGAGCCTGTGCGCGCTCGCCGAGCTGGACACGATGGGTGGCGAGCATGCCAGCGCCGCGGCCCGCCTGACCGAGGCGTTGCGGGTGGCGTCGGAGCTGGGCGCCGACGAGGACAAGGCGATGCTGCGGGTGAGGTTGGGCGCGGTCCGGGCGCGGGCCGGAGAGGGCGCGGCCGCCCGCACGGAGCTCGACGCCGCGCTCGCCGATGCCCGGCGCCTGGGCCTGGGCGAGACGGCCGGTGCGGCGTATCACGTGCTGGGCGATCTGGAGCGCTGGGAGGGGCGGTTCGACGTGGCGCGCGGCCTGCTCGACCGGGCGCTCAGCGAGGTGCAGGCGCACGGGCGGGGGATCGGTTACCTGCCGGCGGTCCTGGCGAGCCAGGGATTCCTCGCGGTCGCCGAGGGGCGCCTGACGGACGCCGCCGAACTGTGCCGGGACACCTACGACCTGGCCCGTCAGGGGCATGACGCGCAGTTCACCTCGCGGGTGGCGGTACTGGCCGCGGCCATCGCGCTGGCCCGGTCGCAGCCCGCCCAGTCAGCCGCGTTGCTGCAGGCGGCCGCGGCGATGCGCGGGCAGCCGGTGGGCGCCGACCCCGACGAGGCGGCGGTCTGTGCCGCCGTGCCGCCCACGCCCGCCCGGCAGCCGGCCGCCCTGCTCAGGGCGGCCGCCGCGGAGGAGATCGAGACCCTGCTGCATCAGTTGGTCGCTGCCGGGTGATC
>JADGHA010000257.1 GCA_019689695.1 Micromonosporaceae bacterium
GGGTGGGCACCGGCGGCATGGTGACCAAAGTGGAGGCCGCACGGATCGCCACCGGGGCGGGGGTGCCGGTGGTGCTCACCTCGGCCGGGCTCGCCGCAGAGGCACTCGCCGGCGAGCCGGTCGGCACGTTCTTCCATCCGGCCCGTACCCGGCCGGCCGCCCGGCTGTTCTGGCTGGCGCACGCCACCTCGGCGCGTGGCCGCCTGCATCTGGATCCCGGTGCGGTCAAGGCGGTTGTCGACGGGCGCAAGTCGCTGCTTCCGGCGGGCATCACCGCGGTGGACGGGGCGTTCACCGCCGGCGACCCGGTGGACCTGGTGGACGCGGCGTCGGGCACGGCGGTGGCCCGCGGCCTGGTGAACTACGACGCGGTGGAGCTGCCCGGCCTGCTGGGTCGCTCGACTGTGGAGCTGGCCGCCGAGCTCGGCCCGGAGTACGAGCGCGAGGTCGTGCACCGCGACGACCTGGTCCTGCTCTGACCGCCAACCGCGCGCCCGACCCGCTGGACCCTGCTCCGCTTCCGCGGTGAGCTGGCGGGCTGGCGACGAGCTACCGGGGCTGGCGAGCGGTCAGATGCAGGCGCGGATGGCGGCGAGGGTGGTGTGCACGTCGAAGGCCTCGCCGTCGTCGCTGGGCCAGCCGCCGTCGCTGCGCTGCGTCTCGGCCAGCCGCCGCCGGGCCGCGACCATCAACCAGTCATCCGTCCGGACGCCCGCCCGGCGCAGCGCCGCCGCCATGGACGCGGCGTCCGCGGGCGACATCTTCGGCACCCGTTCGGCCAGCACGACCTGCATCCGGGCCGAGTCGTAGTACATCCCCTGCCGGTGCAGGACCGCGGCGCCCAGCCAGCCGGTCACCAGGAACGACGGCCAGGTGCCGTCCGGGCGCAGTGAGTCGCGGATGGCGTACGCCGCGCGGAACAGCTCGTCCGCGTACGGCCGGGGAGCCTGTTCGGGAAGGGCGTGCGGCGCGGCCGCGGCGTCGGCGACGTCGGCCGCGGCCACCGTCAGCCAGTACGCGGCGTTCGCGGTCAGGTAGAGCCGTGCCTCCGGATCCCCCGGGCGGGCCCAGGGCGGTGCGTCCTCGGCGAGGGCGTCGTCCTCCTCCCAGGTGCCGTCCGGGCGCTGGCGCGAGGCCAGCCAGTCCAGCGCCATCCGCGCCGCGTCGCCGTGCAGCGCGCCGAGGTCGTCCAGCTCGGCCAGGCGGAAACAGGTCGCGTCGATCGAGGCGACGTGCCCGTTCCAGGTGGCCGGCCAGCCGCCGTGCCGCGACGGCCCGCTCTCGGCCTCGGGCAACACGTCTGGCTGCGGCGCCACACCCGCCCGCAGCCAGGACAGCCGGGCCCGCTCCACCCGATCCCCCCTGGCCACCACGAAGCCAATCGCGGCGTCCATGTCGACCACGGTGTGGAGGCTACCGGCGCCGCACCGCCCTGCAACTCAGGAGGTCAGACGATCGTGATCGGCCAGTCGCCGGTCAGTACGACGGCAGGGACGGGTCGATCTGCTTGATCCAGGCGAGCACGCCGCCGTGCACGTGCACCGCGTCACGGAACCCGGCCGCCTTCAGCGCGGCGAGCGCTTCGGCGGACCGCGCGCCCGACTTGCAGTGCAGCACGATCTGCTTGTCCTGCGGCAGCGAGGCCAGCGCCTCGCCGGAGAGGATCTGGCCCTTGGGGATCAGCACCGAGCCCGGGATCCGGACGATCTCGTACTCGGCCGGCTCGCGCACGTCGACGAGCAGGAAGTCCTTGCCGGACCGCTGCCAGTCGGCCAGCTCGGTGACGGTGATGGTGGAGTCGACCACCGCCTGCGCCGCCTCGTCGGAGACCGCGCCGCAGAAGTCGTCGTAGTCCTCCAGCAGGTCGGTGACGGTCGGGTTCTCCCCGCAGAGCACGCAGTTCGGGTCCTTGCGGACCTTGATGGTGCGGTAGCTCATCTCCAACGCGTCGTAGACGGTCAACCGGCCGACCAGTGGCTCGCCGATGCCGGTGAGCAGCTTGATGGCCTCGGTGACCTGGATCGAGCCGACGCTCGCGCACAGCACGCCGAGCACCCCGCCCTCGGCGCAGGACGGGACCATGCCGGGCGGCGGCGGCTCAGGGTAGAGGCAGCGGTAGCAGGGGCCGTGCTCGGCCCAGAAGACCGACGCCTGGCCGTCGAACCGGTAGATCGAACCCCAGACGTACGGCTTGCCGAGCAGCACCGCGGCGTCGTTGACCAGATACCGGGTGGCGAAGTTGTCGGTGCCGTCGACGATCAGGTCGTACTGGGAGAAGATCTCCCGGACGTTCTCCCGGTCCAGCGCGGTGTCGTGGATCACCACGTTGACGTACGGATTGATCTCCCTGATGGTCGCCGCGGCGGACTCGGTCTTCGGCCGGCCGATGTCCGACTGGCCGTGGATGACCTGACGCTGCAGGTTCGACTCGTCGACCGCGTCGAAGTCCACGATGCCCAGCGTGCCGACGCCGGCCGCGGCGAGGTACATCAGCGCCGGGGCGCCGAGGCCGCCGGCGCCGACACAGAGCACCCGGGAGTTCTTGAGCCGCTTCTGGCCGGTCACCCCGACGTCCGGGATGATCAGGTGGCGCGAGTAGCGGCGGATCTCGTCGACGGTGAGCTCGGCGGCGGGCTCGACGAGCGGAGGCAGCGACACGGTGAGACTCCCGGAGTAGCTGACGGATAGCCGATCACCATTGTTACCCGCCCGGCCGCAGACCTGCCATGACATGCGCCACCCGATCACCCCGGCGGGCCGGCCCCGCGCCGGCCCAGCCACGGCCGGACGGGCGGGCCAGGGCAGCGCAGATCAATGGGTGGTGCCGTCGTACGCGCCGGGCGGGCCGGCGTACCGCTTGCCGTTCAGGTACGGCCAGGCGTTGGCGACACAGCCGTACAGGCCCAGGGTCTGCTGCTGCATGACCGGCGCCGGCCGGCCCTTGCCCGGGCACAGCTCGTGCCCGTGCCCCAGCTCGTGCCCGACCTCGTGGTTGATCATGTACTGGCGGTAGAGGTCGAGCGGCACCCCGGCGTTGACGAAATCCGGCACGGACTGCCGCCACCGGGCCAGGTTGAGGATCACCTTGCCCGGCGCCCGGCACGAGGTGTACGGCTGGCCGTGCTCCACGATGTCCACCCTGCCCTGAGCGCACATCTTCCGCGCGGTCTCCGGCGTGGCCAGGTAGATCGTGAAGTCGGTCTGCTCGCCCGGTGCCACCCGCCGCAGCCGCACCTGGCCGCTGGCGGTCCAGCCGCGCGGATCCCCCAGTGTCTTGTCCACTGTGGTGGCGAACGCGGTGAGGTCCTCCGCCACGCCCTTCTCGATGCCGACCCGGAAGCGGCGCAGCCTGCCCGCGGTCCCCAGGGCCGGGCCGCGCGAGGTGGCGAAGACGAACGAGCCAGGCCCCGACGAGGGGAACGGGCCCGGCAGGTGGGTCACCGGGCTCGGCGAGGCCGCGGCCACCCGGCCGGCGCGGTCCGCACGGTCGTCGGTTGCGGGGCGCGTCAGGTCGGGCGTCGGCTGCGTCTGCTGCGCCGCGGCGTTCGTGGGCTCCGGCGGCACCAGACCGCTCCACGGCAGGCTGGCCAGCGCGGCCGGGTCGACCACCAGGGCGCCGCCGAGCAACAGGACGAGCACGCCGAACGTGACCAGCAGGATCGGGCTGCGTCGCCGGCGGTGCCTGCCTCTTTGATCGCGGCGAGTGCTTCGCGAATGACTGTGCGTGGTGTAAGGAGCGACTCTGCGAGGCGCGCGGCTGGGTCGGCGGGCTCTCGCGGGGGGCATCGCACTTCAGGCTGCCACAGGACACCTCCGGCGTCACGCCGGGGGCGGCTGTGGCGGGACCATCCCTCCAGACGCGGCCAAGCCCCGCCGGGGACCGGAGCTGAACGCCCGGGCGAGACGCGCGACCACCGGTTGGCGCGCGGGCGCGGGCCGGGCGGCAGCCGCGGCCGGCACCGGTCGGGCGGGAGCCGCGGCAGGCGCCGGTCGGGCGGGGCCCGCGGCCGGCGCCGGTCGGGCGGAAGCCTCGTCGAGCAGGGCCAACACGGCGCGGGCGACGACGCGCGGCACCTCCATGTGCGCCACGTGCCCGACCCCGTCCAGGATCAGCAGCCGGCTGTCCGGGATCACCCGGGCCACCTGCGGCGCCACCCGGATGTCCACCAGCCGGTCCTGCCGTCCGCCGATGACCAGCGTCGGCGCGGTGATCCGGGCCGCCAACCGCCACAGCGAACCGGAGCCGGGCAGGTACGCCCGCAGGAAGCTGGAGACCAGGCCACGCATCGTGCCGACGTACGCGGTCAGGTAGTGCGGCACGGTGTAGCGCGCCCGCACCTCCTCGATCGCCTCGGCCAGCCGCTGCTCGGGCATCCGGCTCGGATCGGCGTAGCACGCCGCCAGGACCTGCCGGGCCAGCTCGTCGGGCGTCAGCTGAGCGAGCATGCGGTTGGCGACCCGGTCCGCCCGCGGCAGCACGAGCAGCGGCAGCATCCGGCCCTGCAGGGAGCGGCGCGGGTTGAGGAACGGCATCGCCGGGGAGACCAGGGTCAGGGTACGCACCAGGTCCGGCCGGGTGGCGGCGACCCGCACCGCGATCGCCCCGCCGAGCGAGTTGCCGAACAGGTGGACCGGACCCCGGCCGGCCGCCTCGATCCAGCGCGTGACCCGGCCGGCGAGCGCGGCGATCGTGTACCGCGGGGCCGGGTCGCTCATCCCGAATCCGGGCAGGTCGATGGCCTGCCCGTCCAGCCGGTCGGCGAGCAGGCCCGCCAGGTCGGTCCAGTTGGTCGAGGAGCCGCCGAGGCCGTGCACGTACAGCGCCGGCTCCGCGCCGCTCACCCGGGCCGGAGTCTGGCGTACGAAGGTCGTCGCGCCGTCCAGCAGCACGGCTCGACCGGGCCAGGGCGGGGTCAGCGGGCCGTCGCCGGGCAACTGCTCGTCAGGTGCCAGACGCGCGCGCTTCATCTTTTCACTATGCCCCGGTCCGCCGTGTGGCGGCGGAGCCGGACGAGCCGGCCCGGCTCACGACAGCAGCCCTTCGAGGCGGCGGTTCAGCGCGGCCAGCGCGGCCCGGACCACCGACTGATGGGCGTCGCCGGCCACCATGGCCGCACCGGACAGCTGCTCGACCCAGCCACCGCAGGCGAGGTTCACCACGACGACCGCGACCTCGTAGCTGCCGAACGGAATGACCGCCGCCTGCTCCAGGTAGCACTGGCCGCGCGGCTCGTTCACCCCCATCTCGGCGCGCAGCAGCTGGTTGACCGCCTTGACCGCGGCGTCGGCGGTCAGCCGCAGCAGGTAGCCGTCGGCCGCGGGACCGCTGGACAGCCCGACGGACCGACGCGGCCCGGCGTTCAGCCGGACCTCCACCGTGGCGTCCAACCCGTACGTGGTCACCTGCACCTGGTCGATGAGGACCCGCGGGCCGGGCCGTTCGCGGGGGATGAGCGGTCCCGGAGTGGGCATGCTCCGTTCCGCTGGCGGCGCGGCCGTGGCTGCTCGCTGGAGCGGGACCGCCGGCTCGAACTGCGCCCGACCACGCGCCGCGCTCTCCGCGCGGCTCTGGCTGCGCCGCCGCCCCCGCCCGGTCTCCGGCGCGGGCCGCGGGCTGGCGGCAGGCGCGGGGTCGGCAGAGGAGATTTCCCGCGGGGATGCGGACAGGCCCATCTGCTCCTGCAGCAGCTGGGTCACCCTCCGGCTGACCTGGGCCGCGTCCGCGCCGTCGGCGAGCTCCAGCCGGAGGTTGTGCCCGCCCCCGGGGTTGCTGCGCAGTTTGGCCTCGCGCACGCCGGGCACCTGCTGGACGGCCTCCAGCACCGCGGTCACGTCGAAGCCCTCGGGGCGCGGCGGCACATCCTCCCGACGCAGGTGCGACCAGATGCGAGCCAGCTCGGGCGCCTGCGCGGGCGGCTCCTCCGCCTGCGGCTCCGGCACGGTCGGCACGTCCGGCTCGGCCGGCACCCGCTGCGGCAGCGCCTCGGCCGGCGACTCGCCGCGCGGCTGGGGCGGCCGGGGCTCGGGCCCGGGCTGCGCGCCGCCGGCAGGGCTCGGGTCCGGGCGCAGCAGCGCCGACGGCCGCAGTCCCGGCGGGACAGGCGGTGCCTGGGGCGTGTGTTTCGAGGGCGGCGCGGAGACCGGCCGCGGATCGGACTCCGGCGCGGCCGGCGGGGCCGACGATTCCGGCGCCGCAGGGGGGACAGGCTCTTCCGGCAAGGGCTCCACCGGGGGTGCGGGCGTGCTGGACGGCGCCGACGCGACCGGCGCGCCGGAAGTGACCGGCGGCGCCGACGCGACCGGCGGGGAGGAGTGCGGTGGGGCCGAGGTTACCGGCGGCCCCGAGGAGACCCTGTGTCGTTTGCACATCGGCGG
>JADGHA010000258.1 GCA_019689695.1 Micromonosporaceae bacterium
GCAGCGCGGCGAGCATCCAGTCCACCATCAGCGTGCCGAACCGCCGCCGCAGGGTGGGCACCACGACCTGCTGTTTACTCTCCGCCGCCACGGTAAACCAGCTTAGTCCGGGTGTACTGCGTGGTGCCGGGCGACCGGCACGGCGGGCGACACCCTGCCAACCGGTGGGGTGAACCCCGCCGACCGGCAGCCGGCACGTGACGTAACACGGCCGAAACGATGGAGACATGCCGGGGCAACGGGGTGGCCATACCGTCGCGACCAGCATCGCCGCCGCCGGCCGATGAAGCTCGTCGGAGTCGGCCCCAGCCAGTGTTCGCCAGAACTACCAGCGAAATCTGCCAGGAGGACGTGTGTTCGCCAATCCCGAGGAGCTCCTGCGATACGTCAAGGACGAGGGCGTCAGGTTTGTCGACGTTCGCTTCTGCGACCTGCCCGGCGTGATGCAGCACTTCAACGTGCCGGTGGAGAGCGTCGACGAGTCGCTGTTCACCGACGGGCTGGCCTTCGACGGCTCGTCGATCCGCGGCTTCCAGCAGATCCACGAGTCCGACATGCTGCTGCTGCCCGACGTCGCGACCGCGTTCGTCGACCCGTTCCGGACGGCCAAGACGGTCGCGCTCAACTTCTTCATCCACGACCCGTTCACCCGCGAGCCGTACTCCCGCGACCCGCGCAACGTCGCGAAGAAGGCCGAGGCGTTCCTCGCCGCCAGCGGGATCGGGGACACCGCCTACTTCGGCCCGGAGGCCGAGTTCTACGTCTTCGACTCGATCCGGCACGAGACAAGCGCCAACCACGCGTACTACTACATCGACTCGATCGAGGGCTGGTGGAACACCGGCGCCGAGGAGGGCGGGGCGAACCTCGGGTACAAGACCGCGTACAAGGGCGGCTACTTCCCGGTGCCGCCGGTGGACCACTTCGCCGACCTGCGCGATGCGATCGTGACCAACCTGATCAGCGCTGGCTTCACCGTGGAGCGCGCGCACCACGAGGTGGGCACCGCCGGCCAGGCCGAGATCAACTACAAGTACTCCACCCTGCTGCACGCCGGCGACCAGCTGCAGCTGTTCAAGTACATCGTGAAGAACACCGCCTGGGCGCACGGCAAGACCGCCACCTTCATGCCCAAGCCGCTGTTCGGCGACAACGGCTCCGGCTGCCACACCCACCAGAGCCTGTGGTTGAACGGCGAGCCACTCTTCTACGACGAGACCGGGTACGGCGGCCTCTCCGACATCGCCCGGTGGTACGTGGGCGGCCTGCTGCACCACGCGCCGAGCCTGCTCGCCTTCACCAACCCGACGGTGAACTCCTACCGCCGGCTGGTGCCCGGCTTCGAGGCGCCGGTGAACCTGGTCTACTCGCAGCGCAACCGCTCGGCCTGCACCCGGATCCCGGTGACCGGCAGCAACGCCAAGGCCAAGCGGATCGAGTTCCGGGTCCCGGACTCGTCGGCCAACCCGTACCTGGCCTTCTCGGCGATGCTGATGGCCGGCCTGGACGGCATCAAGAACAAGATCGAGCCGCCGGAGCCGATCGACAAGGACCTGTACGACCTGCCGCCGGACGAGTTCGCCAACGTCAAGCAGGTCCCGGGCTCGCTGGAGGAGGTACTCACCTCGCTGGAGAACGACCACGCCTTCCTGCTGGAGGGCGGTGTCTTCACGCCCGACCTGATCTCGACCTGGATCGACTGGAAGCGCACCAACGAGATCGACCCGGTCCGGCTGCGCCCGACCCCCCACGAGTTCGCCATGTACTACGACTGCTGACCGCAGTGAAGCGAGCGGCGGCCATGCCTGGACATGGCCGCCGCTTTCCTATGTCGAGCACGCGCGGCCCCGCCCCGAGGCGCCGGGCTACCGGCAGGCGGCCGACAAGGCCGCGAGGATGCCGTCCGGGTCGTAGACGATGCGGTGCCCGTCGTTGATCACCCGGTAGGTGCCGGAGTCAACGGGGTCGGTGCCTGCCCAGCTCAGCGGGGCGATGCCCAGCTCCACCGCCAAGCCCGACGGGCGCCGGACGCGCACTTCCCGCAGCGGTCCCCATTGCTGTTCGCGGATGACGGTCCCGTCGAGGAGGTGCACCCACTCGGCTGGCGCGGCGCGAGCGGCCACGTCCGTGAGCACGACCAGGTCGAGGTCGGAGTCCATGCGCGCCGCATCGCGCGCCCACGAGCCGACCACCAGGACGCCGCGCACGTCCCGGTGATCCGCCGCCCATGACATGACCTTCCCGGTGACGGCCTGGATCTCGTCGACGCGTTCCGGGGTCACGAACCGCCGGCGGGACGGAAGACCGCCCACAGTCCCCAACCTGCCTCAGCGGTCACTGCCGTCCACTGCCGTCCGGGCGCGGCACGCTGCAACGCGGCGAGCACGGTGGGCACGGGGACGTGGTGCGGCGCGTCGACGCCGAGCGCGTTCGACCAGACCACCACGCCGTGCGGTACCAGCACTCGGGCCACCTCCTCGGCGAAGAGGGGGGCGTCGGCGAGCACCGCCGCGGCCGCCGTCCCGTCGGGCAGGGGAAGCCGGGATGCGTCGGCGAGGACGCGCCAGGGTGCCCGTGACCGCCGCAGCATCTCGGGAGTGAGGTCAAGGCTCAGCACCTGCGGCCACACCTTGGCCAGCAGCGGGGTCAGCAGGCCGGTGCCGGCGCCGACCTCCAGGCACAGACCGGACGGCAGCGGCCCGCCGCGGGCGAGCGCGTCCGACAACGGGACCGGGCGGTAGCCGCCTCGTTCGCTCTCCCAGACCGGGGCCAGCTCGGTGTACCGGTCAATGACGGCGCGGGCCTCCTGCGGCGACCACCGCGACGGATCCTCGGCCAGCGCACGCGATGCCCGTTGGGTGTCCGCCGCGCCTTCGCGGACCGGCTTGCCGGGAGCGGCCGGGATCAGCCTCGGCAGAGTCTGAATCACCGGACCATGCTATTCAGCCGGCGCGATGCGCTTCGACCGCCGCGCGGGTCTCCTCCGCCACCAGGTCGGCGTTGATCGCGGCACCGGCGGTGAGGCCGGCCGCCGCGGCCACGATCACCTGGGCGCGGTGGTCGGCCACGTTGCCGGCCACCCAGACGCCGGGCACCGCGGTCGCTCCGGAGGGATCGGCCGGAATCTGGCCACCGATGACGTGCCCGTTCATCTCCACGTCGACCGGCTCGAGCCCGAGCGACTCCAGCACCTGCGACCGGGCGGTGAACCGCGGCGCCACCACCACAGCGTCCAGCGCGACGACCTGTCCCGAGGCCAGCCGTACTCCGGTGAGCCGGTCACCGGCCACCTCCAGCCCGGCGACCGGACCGTCCGCAATGGTGATCCCGCGCGCGGCCAGCCGGTCAGCCTGCTCCGCGTCCGGCCGTACACTATGGACGATCAAGGTGACCTGCGCGCTCCACTGCCGCCACAGCTCCGCCTGGTGGGCGGCGTTCGGGCCGGTGGCGAGCACCCCGATGCGCCGGTCGCGCACCTCCCAGCCGTGACAGTAGGGGCAGTGCAGCACGTCGCGGCCCCACCGCTCGGCCAGCCCCGGCACGTCGGGCAGTTCGTCGACCAGCCCGGTGGTCACCAGCAGCCGCCGCGCGCGGACGGTGCCGCCGCCGGCCAGGTCCAGCCGGAACGCGCCGGCCTCCCGCGCCGCGCCCTCGACGCGACCGGTCACAATCTCGCCGCCGTACCGGGTCACCTCGTCCCGCCCGGCCGCCAGCAGCTCGGCCGGCGGGGTGCCGTCCCGGGTCAGGTAGTTGTGCACGTGCCCGGCCGGAGCGTTGCGCGGCTCGCCGGCATCCACCACCAGCACCGACCGGCGGGCCCGGGCCAGCGCCAACGCCCCGCTGAGCCCGGCCGCGCCGCCGCCGACCACCGCCACGTCGTAGACCATCTTTCCTCCTCCGCTCGTCGGTCACGCCCCAGGCTCCGGGCGGCGAGGCAGGTCGACAAGTAATGTTGCTGGAATGGCAAACGAGGAGGAGGCGGTGCTGGCCTCGGTGGGGCCGCGCCTGCGGGCCCTGCGCAAGCAGCGCGGCACGACGCTGGCCGAGCTCTCCGAGGCCACCGGCATCTCGGTCAGCACCCTGTCCCGCCTGGAATCGGGTGGCCGCAGACCCACCCTGGAGCTGCTGCTCCCGCTGGCCCGGGCGCATCAGGTGCCGCTGGACGACCTGGTCGGCGCGCCGGCGACCGGCGATCCGCGGGTACATCCCCGCCCGATCGTGCGAAACGGCGTGACGTACCTCCCGCTGACCAGGCGGCCGGGCGGCCTCCAGGCGTACAAGCAGATCTTTCCGCCGAACACCCCGGCCGAGCCTCTGGAGAGGCAGATCCACGAGGGGTATGAGTGGCTCTACGTCCTCTCCGGCCGGCTGCGCCTGCTGCTCGGCGACCACGACCTGGTACTGGCCCCGGGCGAGGTCGCCGAGTTCGACACCCGCGTCCCCCACGCCATCGCCAACCCTGGCCCCGGCCCAACGGAGGTGCTCTCCCTCTTTGGCCCGCAAGGCGAGCGCCTGCACGTGCGCGCCCGCCCCAAGGTGCGCTAGCCTCCGGGCATGTTCGCCTCAGCGCTGGTTAATCTCTACACCCGCGACATCGAGGCGGGGCTTCGCTTCTACCGGGACCTGCTGGGGTTCGTGGAGACCTTCCGCACCCCCACCGAGGGCGTGCCGTCGCATGTCGAGCTCGCGCTGGGCGGGTTCACCCTCGGGCTCGGCACGGTCGAGGCGGCTCGGGAGGTGCATGGCGTGGAAGCGACACCGGGGAGCCCGGCGATGGTCGTGGTCGTGTGGACCGAGGACGTGGACAAGGCGTACGAGAAGCTGGTGGCGGCCGGCGTTCCGGCGCTCCAGCCGCCCCACAACACCGGTAACAACAACCGCAACGCCCTGCTGCGCGATCCGGACGGAAACCTCGTCGAGATCGTCGCCAAGGTCTCCTGAGGCGCCAGCGGCCAGCCGTACGCTGGGCGGGTGGACCTGAGCGGCTGGCTGGCCGGCCTCGGCATCGCGGTCACCGCGATGCTCGCCAGCTGGACGCTGCTCATCCTGCTGGCCCGGCGGCTGCCACCCGGCACCGCCCGAGACCTGGCCGGGTTCATCCCGGACTGCGTGACAACCGTCCGGCGGCTGCGCAAGGACCGGCGGGTGCCGCGCCGGGCGAAGGCGGCCATCGTGTTCGCCGGGCTCTGGGTGGCCAGCCCGATCGACCTGATCCCTGAGTTCCTGCCGGTGATCGGACCGCTGGACGACGTGGTGGTGGTCGCGCTGGCGCTGCGGTACGCCGGCCGGCAGGTGCCGCGCGACGTGCTGCTGGCCGCCTGGCCCGGCGACCCCAGGCTGCTGGAGCGGCTGCTCGGCCGCCCGTCCCGGTCACGGCGCGGGCCGGTCAATCCCGGCGTACGTACAGGGTCATCCCTTCCAGCGTCTGGACCGGCCGGTAGTGCATCTCAAGGAGACGACCGACCGTCCCGCTGTCGTCGACTCGATCCGGTGGAGTCTGCACACCGACCAGCACCGGCCGGTCCTCGGCGGCGAACATGTCCTGGAGCCGGGGTATCGCGGTAGGGATCTTGTCGATGGGCTTCCCCCAGATGTAGGGGTAGGCGGCGGTCCGCTGGGCCAGCCAGTAAATGTTCGCCTCGGCCTCGAGGATGTAGATGCGATCCCCCGGCCGCGTCCGCTGCTCGATCGCGGCCGCGATGCGCTCATCCCGCAAGGCCCGCGCGTAGTACGGGACGGTGCTTTGCCGGTCCTGTGCGCTGGCGGGGATCAGCGCCACCAGCCAGACGAGAACGGGTGCCGTGAGCGCCACGGCCGCCGTCGCCCGCCAGAGTCTCCGGTTGAGCGCCGCAACTCCGGCAACGCTGGCCAGCACGAGCGGCGGTATGGCCTGGATGTAGTAGTGCGGCCAGTACGCGCCGCCCAGATTCACTCCGACGATGGCCGCGAGGAACCACGCGACCAGGACACCGAGAAAGAACCGGCGGCGGCGCCACGCCCACAAGCCAAAGATGGCACCGAGCAAGGGCAGCCCCAGGTCGATAGCCACGAGCCCGATGCTGTCGTGGAACCCGTCCCAGCGAGACTGGTACTTGTCCACCCGGCCGGCCAGGATGGCCTCGATCTGGTAGCCGAAAAGCGCGTCCCAGTAGCGGCCCCAGCCGGTCAGCGCGCCGTGCAGCGCGCTCGCGCCGAGCGGCACTGCTGCGCCGGCGAGAAACGCCGCGGCGTTCGACAGGCGCCTCACCACGGAATTCGGATGGCGCCCCGAAACGGAACCAGCCACGACCACGACCAGACCGACCACGAGGCCGTCAAACCCCGACTGCTTCATGGTCAACGCACCACCCGCAGCC
>JADGHA010000259.1 GCA_019689695.1 Micromonosporaceae bacterium
TTTATACGAGACTGGGCGGGGGCGGCGCCGGGGCGCCCGCGGGGGGGGCGGGGGGCGCCGGCGGCCGCGGCGACCGCCGGATCCTCCGGTCCGAACAGCACCAGCGTCGAGTGCGGCGACCGGGCCAGCACCCGGCGGGTGAAGCCCACACTGTCCGGCCTGGTGACCGCGGTGTCCGCGAGTATCACGTCAACGGGCGAACCGGTCAGCCGGGCCATCGCCTCCGTTTCGGAGACCGCGGTCCGTACCGCCCCAGCGACGCCAAGGCTCGCCGCGCACGATGAGACGGTCTGCGCGGCCAGTGCGGTCCGGACAACCACCAGGACCGTTACTCCCGCGCCCGTCCCCGCATCCCGCCCGATAACCTCACGCACCCTTGTCTCCCTCTCTCCACAAAGAGAAGACCAGAAAATCTGGCTTCGTTATGGCATTTCGTGGAAAGAGCGGAAAAGATCGGCTCGGCTGGCCGGATGGTGGATGCGGTGGCCTGTGACAGGAGTGAACACCGCAGGCCGTGGGTAAAGAGTTGGACGTCAGCGAACCCGACCAGCGTGGCCCATCGCGCCCGCTCCGCGTGGCAGGCCACGCCGGAGGAGATAGTGATGTCGAACGTACGCCGGTTGCCCGGACCCGTAGCGGACAGCTGGGACTGGCAGCTGCGGGGAGCGTGCCGGGGGCGGGACAGCGCTCAGTTCTTCCACCCGGACGGCGAGCGTGGGTCGTCTCGCACCCGCCGGGAGGCGAAGGCGAAGGCTCTCTGTCTAGGCTGCCCGGTACGGTCCGAGTGCGCGGCGCACGCCCTGGCCGTGCAGGAGCCGTACGGGGTCTGGGGCGGCTTCACCGAGGCCGAGCGCCTGCGCCTGCTCGCGCTCGGCTGGGAGGACGCCGCCGACCTGCGCCACCGCCGGGTCGACCTGGCCCGCCTGGAGCGACGCCTCAAGCAGCGGATCAGCAGCGGCGCACCGCGGCCGCCGGCGAGCCGGCTCCCGGCACAGCGCGCCCCCGCCGACCGCCGGCTCAGTCCACTCGCACGGTGACCGAATGCCACCCGGTGGCGCCGTCCGGGGCGGGCGGCGCCACCTGTCCGGTCTGCACCGCGCCGGTGGCGTCGGTCGCCCGCACGGTCAGCGTGTGCTTGCCGGGCGTGGCCTCCCATCGCCAGTACCACTGCCGCCAGGTGTCCGCCGACACCGTCCCGGCGAGCGTGGCGGTCTGCCAGGGACCGTCGTCCACCCGTACCTCGACCTTGCCGATGCCGCGGTGCTGCGCCCACGCCACGCCCGCGACGGTGACCGTCCCCGCAGTGGCCCTGCCGCGCGGGGTGTCGATCCGCGACTGGGTCTTGACCGGCGCCTGCTGCGCCCAGCCACGCGGCACCCAGTACGCGTCGAAGTCGGCGAAGCTGCTCAGCTCCAGCTCGGTGATCCACTTGCAGGCCGACACGTAGCCGTACAGGCCCGGCACCACCATCCGCACCGGGAAGCCGTGTTCCAGCGGCAGCGGCTCGCCGTTCATGCCCACCGCGAGCAGCGCGTCGCGGCCGTCGAGCAGCGCCGCGGTCGGCGCACCGCAGGTCCAGCCGTCGGTCGCCCGGGCCACCACCTGGTCCGCGCCGGCCAGCGGGCCGGCCTGCTCCAGCAGGTCCTTGACCGGTACGCCGAGCCAGCGCGCGTTGCCGATCAGGTCGCCGCCCACCTCGTTCGAGACGCAGGCCAGGGTGATGTACCGCTCGACCATCGGGCGGCGCAGCAGCTCGTCGAAGCTGATCGTGAAGCTCCTGCGCACCCGCCCGTGCACCCGCAGCTGCCAGGTCCTCGGGTCGACCCGGGGCACGACCAGCGCGGTGTCGACCCGGTAGAAGTCGGCGTTACCGGTCACATAGGACGTTAGGCCGCTCGCCCTGATGTCCGCGTCCGCCGGCACGGCCGGTGCGGGGCTCGCCGGTCGGGGCAGGGACACCGCGGCACGGGCCTCGGCCACGTCCCGACGGGTGGACAGCCACCGCCCGCCGAAGCCGGCGACGGCGGCGAACCCGAGCGCGCCCGCCGCCGCGGTGAGAAACTGCCGCCGGTCGGCTCTCGCGCCGTCCCCGGCGGCCTGCCGGATCGCGGTGACCATGAGCGCCGCGGCGGTGGCCGCCCCGGCCAGGGACGGCAGGACAGCCTGGCCGCCGGCGTGGTACCGGGTCGCCGCGGCCACCGCGCCGACCGCGCCGAAGCCGGCGACGCCGGCCATGCCATACCAGAGGTTGCGGACCGCGGCGATGCCGATGAGCGCGGCGGACGCGAACAGCAGGAGCACTGTGCCCGCCTGCAGCACGGCCTTGTCGTGGACGCCGAAGATGTCGATGGCGAAGCGCTCGACCGGGCCGGGAACATGGTCCACCACCAGCCCGCCGACCGCGGTGACCGGGGCGGACCGCGGTCCGGTGGCGACCGCCACCAGCTCCGCCACGCCCAGCGCGACGGCGGCGGCGGTGATGCCGGTCAGCGCCCCGGAGGTCTTGGGTCCCAGCCGCACCGGTCAAGTGTCAACGGCACCGGCCCCGGTCGGCAACAGCACGTCACCGCCCATCATCCGGTTGATCATGAGGTTGGCGCCGCGAGAAAGCCGCCCCCGCGCGCCAACCCCATGATCGACGCGTTCCGGCTGCCGGTCAGAAGCCGGGGCCGTGCTGGTGCCCGTGGCCGTGGCCGCCGGCCTGCGCGGGCTGCGGCTTCTCCGGCTTGTCCACCACCAGGCTCTCCGTGGTCAGCAGCATCCCGGCGATCGACGCGGCGTTGGTCACCGCGTTGCGGGCCACCTTCACCGGGTCGACGATGCCACTGGCCACCAGGTCCACGTACTTGCCGGTGGCCGCGTCGAACCCATGGCCCCACTCCTGGCCACGGACCTGCTCGACCACCACGTAGCCGTCCTCGCCGGCGTTCTGTGCGATCCAGCGCAGCGGCTCGTCCAGCGCCCTGCGGACGATGGCGACGCCGGTCGCCTCGTCCCCGGTGCGGCCCAGGTCGCCGTCGAGCACACTGGCCACCTGCACCAGCGCCGCACCGCCGCCGGGGACGATGCCCTCCTCCACCGCCGCCTTGGTGGCCGCGATGGCGTCCTCGATGCGGTGCTTGCGCTCCTTCATCTCGACCTCGGTGGCCGCCCCGGTGCGGATCACGGCGACCCCGCCGGAGAGCTTGGCCAGCCGCTCCTGCAGCTTCTCCCGGTCCCAGTCGGAGTCGGTCGCCTCGATCTCCTTGCGGATCTGGTCGATGCGCGCCTGCACGTCGGCGTCGCTGCCGCCGCCGTCGACGATCGTGGTGTTCTCCTTGTCCACCACGACCCGCCGGGCGGTGCCCAGCTCCTCCAGCCCGATCCCGTCGAGCTTGTAGCCCAGCTCGGGCGCGATCAGCGACCCGCCGGTGAGGATCGCCATGTCCTGCAGCATCGCCTTGCGGCGGTCACCGAAGCCGGGCGCCTTCACCGCGCAGATCTTGACGGTCTTGCGCATCGCGTTGACCACCAGGGTGGCCAGCGCCTGTCCCTCCACGTCCTCGGCCACGATCAGCAGCGGCTTGCCGGTCTGCAGCACCTTCTCCAGCACCGGCAGCAGCTCCTCGATGCTGCTCAGCTTCTGGGTGGTGATCAGGACGTACGCGTCCTCGAGCACCGCCTCCGAGCCGTCTTTGTCGGTGGCGAAGTGCGGGGAGATGTACCCCTTGTCGAACTGCATGCCCTCGGTGAGCTCCAGCTCGGTGGCGAGCGTGGAGCCTTCCTCGACGGTGATGACACCGTCCCGGCCGACCTTTTCCATCGCCTCGGCGATCAGGTTGCCGATGGCCGAGTCCTGGGCGGAGATGGTGGCCACGTGCGCGATCTCGCTCTTGCCGGCCACCTCGGTGGCCTTCTCCAGCAGCGCCGCGGAGACCCGCTCGACCGCCGCGTCCATGCCCCGCTTGAGCGCGGTCGGGTTGGCGCCGGCGGCCACGTTGCGCAGGCCCTCGCGGACCATCGCCTGGGCCAGCACGGTGGCGGTGGTGGTGCCGTCACCGGCCACGTCATTGGTCTTGGTGGCCACCTCCTTGACCAGCTGGGCACCCACGTTCTCGTACGGGTTGGCCAGCTCGATCTCCTTGGCGATGGTCACGCCGTCGTTGGTGATGGTGGGAGCGCCGAACTTCTTGTCCAGCACGACGTTGCGCCCACGCGGGCCCAGGGTGACCTTGACCGTGTCGGCCAGCGTGTCCACCCCGTGCTCGAGCAGGTGCCGCGCGTCGTCGGAGAAGCTCAGGATCTTCGCCATGGTGTTATGCGTTCCCTTCATGACGCCCGCTGCCCCGAGCCGGAGACCCGGCCCGGGGCAGCGATCGCTTCGCTAGATCGTCACTTCTCGATAACCGCAAGCACGTCACGCGCGGAGAGCACGAGGTACTCCTCGCCGGCGTACTTGACCTCGGTGCCGCCGTACTTGGAGTAGATCACCGTGTCGCCGACCTTCACGTCAATCGGGATCCGGTTCCCCTTGTCGTCAACGCGGCCGGGCCCCACCGCGAGGACCGTGCCCTCCTGCGGCTTCTCCTTGGCGGTGTCGGGAATCACGATGCCCGACGCCGTGGTCGTCTCAGCCTCGTTCGCCTGGACCAGGATCCGGTCCTCGAGCGGCTTGATCGCAACCTTCGTCGCGGTAGTCACGGGCATACCCTCCTGGGGTACTCGTCTCGCTGCCGGCCGGAACCTGTCCGGCCGCTCGTCTTGTTCTCTTCCCATCCCGCCCGGCGGCCGTCGTCGCGGGTGCCGGTCACCCTGGCGAGCGCTCACGGGCCGCGCCCATGAGCTAGCACCCTCGACACGAGAGTGCTAACCGCAGGTTATTCCGGCCGCTAGCACTCCGTCAAGGAGAGTGCCAACCGGCCGAGCTGCCGCGCCAACAATCTTGCCCCAACCTGGTGCGTACCGCCGGCTGGTACGGCAATCTCAGAAGACAAGCGCCGTTAGCACGGGAGGCGATCGTATGCAGGCGGCAGTCGGCGACCGGTTGCGCGTGCACAGCAATGTAGTCGGCGCGCGGGACCGGATCGGTGAGATCGTCGAGGTACGGGGCAGCGAGGGGCGCCCACCCTACCTGGTGCGGTTCCCCGACGGGCACGAGCGGCTGGTCTTCCCCGGCCCGGACTGCGTGGTGGAGCATCCGGCCGAGCAACGGTGACCGGCGATCAGCTCGCCGCCCTGCGGACGCCAGCGGGCCAGGCGGTGCTGGCCGCAGCCACCGAGCTGGCCGGAGCTGACCCGCTGGCGGCCGCCGCCGCCCTGCGGGCGCGCGACGTAGAGCCCGCCCTCGCGGCCGCCGCGCTCACCCAGGCCGAGCTGCGCCGCCGGGCGGAGCCCAAGTTCGGCCCGGACGCGGGGCGGATGTTCTTCACCCGGGCCGGGCTGGAGCAGGCGACCAGGTCGGTGGTGGCCGCCCGGCGGGCCGCGCGGCTGGCCGCCGCCGGGGTGCGGTCGCTGGCCGACCTCGGCTGCGGCATCGGGTCCGACGCCATCGCCGCGGCCCGGGCTGGCATCCGGGTGTACGCGGTGGACGCCGACCCGGCCACCGCCGCCGTCGCGGCCGCCAACGCCGCCGCGCTCGGTCTGGCCCACCTGATACGCGTGGAGTGCCGCGACGCCACGGACGTCGACCTGTCCGATGTGGATGCGGTCTTCTGCGACCCGGCCCGGCGCAGCGGGCGGACCGGCCGCCGGATCTTCGAGCCGCCCTCCTACTCGCCACCCTGGGACTTCGTCGCCGGGCTGCCCGCCCGGGTGCCCCGGACCGTCCTCAAGCTCGCCCCCGGCATCGACCACGAACTGGTCCCGCCCGGCGCCGAGGCGGAGTGGGTGAGCGTCGCCGGCGACGTCGTGGAGGCGACCTTCTGGTGCGGCCCGCTCGCCCGGGTGCCGCGCCGGGCCAGCCTGCTGCCGGCGGACCACCAGCTGACCGGCGGCGGCCAGGCGCGTGCGCCGGTGGGCCCGGTCGGGCCGTTCCTCTACGACCCGGACGGGGCGGTGGTGCGCGCGCATTTGGTCGCCGAGCTCGCCGAGACGCTGGACGGCGTGCTGGCCGACGAGTCGATCGCCTACGTGTACGCATCCCGGGCCGTCCAGACGCCGTTCGCCCGCTGCTTCGCGGTCGAGGAGGTCATTCCCTTCTCCGTCAAGCGGTTGCGGGCTGCGCTGCGGGCACGGGGCGTGGGACGGGTGGAGATCCACAAGCGGGGCTCGGCGGTGGATGTCGAGGCGCTACGCCGGAGCCTGCGCCTGTCCGGGTCCGCCGCGGCGACCGTGATGCTGACCCGGGTGGCCGGCGCCCCGACCGC
>JADGHA010000260.1 GCA_019689695.1 Micromonosporaceae bacterium
CCCCCCCGCGGGCCGGCCCCCCCCCGGCGCCGCGCGGGCGGGCGCCCCACCCCCCCCGCGGGGGGGGGGGCGCACGCCGCCACCCACACCACAGCGCTGAGAGGCATATGGAGTGCGGCCAGGGCGGAGAGCCAGGTCGCGGCCGCCAGGCCGGCCAGCCGGAGGTCGGGAGGCTCCCCTCTCACACGGTCACCAGGTCCTTGAGCTGTTCGTACCGGGAGTCACCGATCCCGTCGACCTGGCGCAGCTCGGACACCGACCGGAAGCCGCCGTGGCTGGTCCGGTAGTCGAGGATGCGCCGCGCCAGCACCTCACCAACCCCCGGCAGGCTGTCCAGCTGCGCGAGCGTGGCGGTGTTCAGGTTGACCTTGCCTCCCGGCGCGGCCGGCCCTGCCGGGTCGCCACCCGCCGCAGTGGCGGGCACGGGGACGCCGACCACGATCAGCTCGCCGTCGGTGACCTTGCGGGCCAGGTTGACCGTCGCCGCGTCGGTCCCCGGCAGTACGCCACCGGCCGCCGCGATGGCGTCCGCCACGCGGGAGCCTGGCCGGAGGCGGACCAGCCCGGGACGGCGGACCTTGCCCGCGACCGCCACCACCACTTCGCCACCGGCCGTCGACGGCCCGGCCTGCTCCGGTGCCGCGGCAGCCGTCGGCGCGGGCAGGGCGGGCGCGACCGGCTCGGCTCGCGGCCGGGAGCGCCACGCCAGGAACGCGGCCACCAGCACCACCAGCGCCGCGACGACCGCGAGGGCCTTGACGCCCCGGCGCCCTGGGTCGAACGGGCTCGGCCCGCCCAAAAGCGGCAGCCGCCGTCCAGCCGCAGTCGGGCGCGCCGCACCGGAAAGGCCACCCGACCCGGCAGCACTCGCGAGCACACGATCGCCACCAGGCCCAGGAAGCTCCACTGCGTCGGGCAGCTCCAGCGCACCCCGATCGTCCAACGGCGCCGGATCCGCGGGCGGCGGCGCCGGGGGTGCCGCGGCCAGGCCCGGTTGGGTACCGACCACCTGCCGCAACCTCCGCCGTGCCGCCGCGGCGTCGTCCATCCGTCCACCCACGCCGGGCGACGGTAGGCAACCGGGGCGGTGATCGGAACCAGGCTCCGGCCTCACCTGTGGACAGCGTGCTCCGCTGTGGACAGCGGCCTGACACCCGTGTTGATCTGCTAAGGCCCCCGCGCTACCGGCTCTGCACCGGGGCCATGCGCCCTGGTCAGGACCGCCGGTGCACCACCACCGCAACCGTGCCCGGACCGGCGTGGGCGGCCACGACCGCGCCGATCTCGGTCAGGTACCGGTCGCGGATCCGTTCGCCCAGCCGGTCGGCGAGCGCACGGGCGACCGCGTCCGCCCGGTCCGGCGCGTCCAGGTGGTGCACCGCGACATCCACATCGGACTCGCCGGCCGCCTCCACCGCGACGTCGACCAACCGGGCCAGCGCGCGGCTGGCCGTGCGTACCTTGTCCCGCAGCACGATGGTCCCGTCCACCACGTGCAGGATCGGCTTGACCGACAGCGCGGTGCCCAGCAGCGCCGACGCCGCGCCGACCCGGCCACCGCGACGCAGGAACTCCAGAGTGTCCACATAGAAGTAGGTGTGGGTACGGCCGACCGCGGCCAGCGCCGCCTCGCGCACGCTGCGCAGGTCCGCGCCGGCCGCGGCGGCCCGGGCGGCGGCGAGCGCCGGGAAGCCGAGACCCATCCCGACCGACCGGGCGTCGACCACGGTGACCGCCGGCCCAACCTGGTCCGCGGCGAGCTTCGCCGACTCCCAGGTGGCGGAGAGGCCTGCCGACAGGTGCACCGAGACCACCCCGGCGGCGCCGGACCCGAGCAGCCGGCGGTACGCCGCGGCGAACTGCTCCGGCGACGGACGGGAGGTGCTCACCTTGGCCCGCCGCCCGTTGAGCGCCGCGGCGACCTGGCCCGGCGCGACGTCCACGCCCTCCCGGCCCTCCGTCCCGTCAATCACCACCATCAAGGGCACCACCGTCAGGCCGTACCGCTCGATCTGGTCGTCGGGGAGGTAGGCGGTGGAGTCGGTGACGACTGCGACGGGCTTGCTCACAGTCTCAATCCTCCCCTGCTTGCCTGTGGGCCCGGCCCGGGCGGCACGGCCCCGGAACAGGGCAGCTGCGGTGCCCAGGCGACCCGAACCGCGTGCGCCCGGTCAAGCCGGACGGATCTCGCTGACCAGGAAGGGTGTGCCTTGCTGGCAGTAGCTGACCAGGCCGGGCTCGACGCGGCCGCGGACCACCAGCCGGGCGCCCGCGCGGACCGCGGACCGGTCGAGGTGGCGCGGTACCACCAGCAGGTAGTCCCCGGCGCCGGTGTCCAACAGCAGGCAGCCGGCTTCCACGCCCTCGAAGACCCGGCCGGTGATGGTGATCTCCGCGGGCATGTCAGACGCTCAGGTTGTGTGCGCGCAGCCGCCACCCGCGGGCCGCGTCCAGCCGCAGCTCGCTCCAGTGGCAGTTGCCCAACCCACCCAGCGACCGGGTCACCTGGGGCGGCCAGCCCACCATTTCCCCGATCCCGTGCCGGGCGGAGCCGCCGTGGGTGGTCACCACCACGGTGCCACCGGCGGCGGCGTCCACCGCTTCCCGCAGCGCCGCGCCGACCCGCTTGGCCATGTCGTCGACGCTCTCCGCGCCGCAGCCGAACTCCGGCTCGCCTGCCCGCCAGCGGGCGTACTCGGCCGGGTACCGCTGGGCGATCTCGGCGATGGTCAGGCCCTGCCACTGCCCGAAGTGCCGCTCGCGGAGCCTGGGGTCGAGCCGGACCGGCAGGTCGGTGAGGGCGGCGAGCGCGGCCGCGGTGTCCGCGGCCCGGCGCAGGTCGCTGGAGACGATCGCGGCCGGGCGCAGCGCGGCCAGCCGCTGCGCAGCGGCGGCCGCCTGCCGGCGGCCGAGGTCGTTGAGCGGCGGGTCGAGCTGGCCCTGCACCCGATCGCCGGCGTTCCAGTCGGTGTTCCCGTGCCGCCAGAGGATCAGGAGGGTCATCCCCCCGACCACCCCGGCGCACGCTCGGCGTTGTCGGCGGTCGGCGTGCCCGGCTCGGCCCGATCCGAGCGTGCCGCGCCGTTCGCCTGCGGCGCCCCGCCCGCCTGTGGCGTCCCGTTCGGCTGCGGCGTCCCGCTCGGCTGCGCGGCCAGATCGCGGTCGACGAACGGGATCACCGGGCAGTCCTTCCACAGCCGGTCCAGCGCGTAGTACTCGCGCTCCTCGGTGTGCTGGACGTGCACCACCAGGTCCACGTAGTCCAGGAGCACCCACCGGCCGCCCCGCTCGCCCTCCCGCCGGACCGGCTTGACCTTCTCCGGCAGCTTGACCAGCTTCTCCTCGATCGCGTCGACGATCGCCTGCACCTGCCGCTCGTTCGGGGCGGAGGCGAGCAGGAAGGCGTCGGTGATGACCAGCTGGTCCGCCACGTCGATGATGACGATGTCCTGCGCCTTCTTGTCGGCGGCGGCCTGCGCGGCGGTCAGCGCCAGCTCGCGGGCGCGCTCGGAAACGGGCACCTGGCTCCCTTCGTCGGTCCTCTCGGCCTCCCCAGCCTCTCACAACCGGCCATCGGTGGCCGCGTGGTTATCGCCCGGACGGTCCTTGCGATACAACCCCCGCTTCGCGATGTACTGCACCACGCCGTCCGGGACCAGATACCACACCGGTTCGCCGGCGGCCACCCGGGCCCGGCAGTCGGTCGACGAGATCGCCATCGCCGGCACCTGGACCAGGTGCACCGAGTCGTCCGGCAGGTGCGCCGCGGAGAGCTCGAACCCCGGCCGGGTCACCCCGATGAACTGGGCCAGCGCGAAGACCTGGTCGGCGTCCTTCCACGACAGGATCTTCGCGAGCGCGTCCGCCCCGGTGATGAAGAACAACTCGGTCTGCGGGCCGAACTCCCGCTTGAGGTCCCGCAACGTGTCCACTGTGTACGTCGGGCCGGGCCGGTCGATGTCCACCCGGCTGACCCAGAACCGCGGGTTGGACGCGGTGGCGATGACCGTCATCAGGTACCGGTCCTCGGCCGGGCTGACCGCCACGTCGCCCTTCTGCCAGGGCTGGCCGGTGGGCACGAACACCACCTGGTCCAGGTCGAAGCGGCTGGCCACCTCGTTGGCCGCGACCAGGTGCCCGTGGTGGATCGGGTCGAACGTGCCGCCCATGATGCCGATCCGGCGGCGCCTGCCTGGCCCGCCTTCGCCCATCGACCCCCGACCGTCGGGATCCGCCACGCCGCCCATCCTCTCATCAACCGATCTTGCTCCAGCTTGTCATACCCCGCCAGTACCGTTCGAACATGCGTATCATCGACCTCCCCGCACCCGAACGGCCGCGGGAGCGGCTGTCCACCATCGGAGCCCGGCACCTGGCCGACCGCGAGTTGCTGGCCATGGTCCTCGGCACCGGCGGCACGCGCGGCGCCGGTGCGCATACGCTGGCCGAGCGGCTGCTCACCACCTACGGCTCGGTGCTGGAGCTGGCCCGGGCCCACCCGGCCGACCTGACCCGGATTCCGGGTATCGGCGTCGCCAAGGCGGCCGCCGTGGTGTCCGCGTTCGAGCTGGCCCGGCGGGCCAGCCGGACCTCCGAGCGCGCCGTGATCTCGTGCACCACCGACCTGCTGGACGTGGTCACCCCGCTGTTGCAGGGGCAGGCCCGCGAACGGCTGGTGCTCGTGGTCTGCGACTCGGTGCACCGGGTGCTCAGCTGCGAGGTGGTCACCGAGGGGTCCGCCGAGCAGGCGATCGTGCCGGTACGCGAGATCATGGTGGCGGTGCTGCGACGCGACGGCGTGGCCTTCGCCCTGGCCCACAACCACCCGGACGGCTCTCCGGAGCCGAGCGACAGCGACATCGAGGCGACCCTGCGGGTGCGCTCCGCCGCAGCCGGGCTCGGCCTGCGCTTCCTGGACCACCTCGTGATCTGCGATACGACGTGGCGACGGGTCGAGGCGCCGGCTGGTAGCGTCTGATGTATGCGGACAATGCCGTGCTTCGGCTGGTGGGCGCCCTGACGGGCGGCCACTCGCATCCGCGTACCCGACGACCACGACGGCCGCCCGATCCGGGCGGCCGTTCAAAATGTGTGCCGGCTGGCGCCATTCCCCCGGTCAGCCCGGTCCGGGCGGCTCCGGAGTAGGACGAAGGAGCCAACGATGACCATCGCGACCGCTGCTACGACCAGCCCACGCACGACACGCCGGATCACCGGCCTGACCCCGAGCGGTCGCCTGCAGCTGGGCAACCTGTTCGGCGCCATTCACCCGACGGTCTCCGACCAGCATGGGACCGACACCATCGTCTTCGTATCCGACCTGCACGCGCTGACGTTGGACCACGATCCGCGCCGGCTACGCGCGGCCACCCTGGAGAACGCCGGCCTGCTGCTCGCCGCCGGGCTTGACCCACGGCGGTCAGTCCTCTACGCCCAGTCGGGCCTGCCCGAACACACCGAGCTGCACTACCTGCTGGAGTGCGCCACCCAGTACGGCGAAGCCCGGCGCATGATCCAGTTCAAGGAGAAGTCCGCCGGCCGGGCCGGGGTCCGGCTGAGCCTGCTCACGTACCCGGTGCTGATGGCCGCCGACATCCTGCTGCACGACATCGACGAGGTGCCGGTGGGCGAGGACCAGAGCCAGCACCTGGAACTCGCCCGGGACGTGGCGGTGCGGTTCAACGCCCGGTACGGGAAGACGTTCGTGGTGCCCCGGGCGGTGCACCCGCGACTGGCCGCACGGATCATGGACCTCGCCGATCCGACCAGGAAGATGAGCAAGACCGGCGCGGACGCCGGCACCCTGTTCCTGCTCGATCCGCCGGACGCCATTCGGCGCAAGGTGATGCGCGCGGTCACCGACGGCGAGCGGGAGGTGCGCTACGACCCGGCCGCCAAGCCGGGCGTGGCCAACCTGCTGGAGATCCTCGCCGCGTGCCTCGGCGAGGACCCGACGCGGCTGGCCGGCGGCTTCTCGTCGTACGGCCAGCTGAAGGCAGCGGTGGTCGACGCGGTGTGCGAGGTGCTACGGCCGATCCAGGCGCGCTACGGGGAGCTGGCGCGGGATCCGGGATACGTGCAGGCGGTACTGGCCGAAGGGGCGGCCCGGGTGCATGGCCGGGCACAAGCCACGGTACGGCGTGCGCGGGAAGCGATCGGGCTGATATAGTCCGTACGGACTAACCAGGATGGAATAACTCGTGCCGACTAACCCGCACCGGACACTCACCCCGCTCGCACTGGTGATCCTGGAGCTGCTCACCGAGCGGCCCATGCACCCGTACGAGATGCAGCAGCTGATCCGTGAACGCCACACGGACCAGGTGGTCAAGGTGCG
>JADGHA010000261.1 GCA_019689695.1 Micromonosporaceae bacterium
GTCCGGTCCCGCCACGGCGCCAACCCGCCCCTGGCCAGGTGGTCAGCTCCGGTGCGCCGTCCCGTAACGCGCCCTGCCCCTGCGGCTCGGGCAAGAAGTACAAGCGCTGCCACGGCGCGCCGGGTGACATCGGTGAAGGCGGTGCACAGCCAGGCGTCGCGGCGCCGCTCGAGCCGGAACGCGACGGCCCAGCTGCGGCCGGCCTGGCTGAGCACGGCCGTCGCTTCGGCGGCACCCGGCCGCGGCTCGCACACGTACACCCGGCGCCGGGCGACCGCGCTCGGCCGCCTGCCCGGCGGTGCGCCGGGCTGAGGGACGCGCGGCACCCGCGTGGTCCGCCGCGCCACGGCCGCCACGTGCTCCATGATCGTCTGCGCCTCCTCCGGCACGGACAGCGGGCGGACGTGCGACGCCGGCCGGTATCCGTTGAGGATCTCCTGACACCGATCGAGGAAGCGCAGCGTGGCGTGCCACGCGGCCGGCGAGGCGCCGGCGGTGGCCCTGGCCGTGCCGCCGGGCGGCGGCTCGGCACGCGGCGCGGCGGCACGTTCCGGCGGCGGGTTGCGCCACTGCAGGGTCAGCTGGGCGCCGGCGTCCGGGGGCAGTGGAAACGATCCGGGTGGGAGCTGGTCGTCGAAGGGTGGCTCCAGCGGGGGCGCGGGAACCAACCGAACCCCGGGCGTACGCATGCGGCCTCCCCAGAACCTTGCGTTTGCCTTCGTTTGCTTCCGGTCGGCCCAGAATACTTCCAACCATCTATTCCAGCCGTCAACCCCTGTTCTCCGCGATCGAGGAGTCGTGGTGACCGATAAAGACGACATATCGCCCTATTTCAGGGGCGACGACTCCTCGATCGCGGAAGAGAGGAAGGTCAGTCGGTGAGAGGGTTCTCCTGCACCCAGGCGGCGGTCTCGGCGTACTTGGCGGCGATGTACTCCTCGAGCTTCGCGCGCTCGACCCGCCACTGGCCCCGGCCACCGATCTTGATCGCCGGCAGCTCGCCGCTGCGCACCATGTGGTAGACCTGCGAGTCCGAGACGTTCAGCTCGGCGGCGACGTCGGACAGCAGCAGGAACCTCGGCTCCACAGCCTTAGTTTGCCACCGATCGCTTCCGGGAGCCTCTGGTGAGGCGTCCCGCCGGCTCCGATCCGCCCAGCGCCTGCCGGCCCAGATCCCGCCCGGGCAGCGGGCTGGAGTAGACGACGCTGGTGGTGACCGCACCGAGCCCGGCGATCCGGCCGGTCACCTCCTCCAGGTGGCGCATGCCGCGGGCGACCACCTTGAGCACGAAGCAGTCCTCTCCGGTGACGTGGTGCGCCTCCACGATCTCCGGCGTGCTCTCCAGCAGGGCGTGGAACGGCCGGTAGTTGCCGGTCGGATAGCGCAGCCGGACCAGCGCCAGGATGCCGAGACCGACCCCGGCCGGATCGACCTCCGCCCGGTATCCGGTGATCACACCGGTCTCCTCCAGCCGGCGCACCCGTTCGGTGACCGCGCTCGGGGACATCGCGACCCGGCGGGCGAGCTCGGCGAAGCTGATCCTCGCGTCACGCTGCAATATGCCGAGGATCTGCCAGTCAGTCGCGTCCAACTCCGGGGATTGGTCGGCCATCTGGTGAAAGTACCGTGGATTGTGCCTCCAGGCATGGGTCGTTCGCCCGTACCGTCGTGGCCATGACCGACGCGATCGCCTTCTTCGCCGCCAAGCTCGCCCTCCAGACCGACGTCTCCGACGTGCACGCGGCCCTGGACACGCGGGATTTCGTCCTCGTCGACTCACGCGGGACCGCAGCCTGGGAGCAGGGGCACATTCCCGGCGCGATCCACCTGCCCACCGCGGAGATTCCGGCGCGGGCCACCGGCCTGCTCGATCCGGCCGTTCCGGTCGTGACGTACTGCTGGGGGCCGGGCTGCAACGGCGCGACCAAGGCGGCGCTCGCGCTCGCCCGCCTCGGCTACCAGGTCAAGGAGATGATCGGCGGGATCGAGTACTGGATCCGGGAGGGCTTCCCCGTCCAGACCGCGACCGGCACCCGGACCCGACCGGCCGACCCGCTCACCGCGCCGGTCATCCGGCCAGGCTGCGACTGCTGAGGATGCGGTCGGTCGCCTCGCGCAGCCGGCGCCGCACCTGTGGGTCGTACGCCTGCGGAATGGCCCGCGCCTGCGCGGTGCCGTCGAAGAAGTGTCCGGTGCCGACGTCCTCGACGATCAGCCGGAGGGTGGCGGCGGCGCCCTGCTCCACGGTGGAGACCGGTGACACGCCTGCCTCGTGGACCATGGCTGTGTCCATGAACGTCGCCGGGTGCAGGCTGTTCACCGTGACGCCCTCGCCGCGCAGCTGTTCGGCGAGGTCGAAGCTGTACGCCACGAGCGCCAGCTTGCTACGCCGGTAGGCGAGCACACCGTCGTAGCCGGTGTCCATCTCCAGGTCGTCGAAGTCGATCGGTGCCTGGCCGAGCGAGGCGACGTTCACGATCCGGGCGGGCGCCGACCGGCGCAGCAGGGGCAGCAGCAGCCGGGTCAGCAGCACCGGCGCCAGGTAGTTGACCGCGAACCGCAGCTCGTGGCCGTCCCGGCTCAGCCGTCGGCCGGCACCCGGGGCGCCGAAACCCACACCGGCGTTGTTCACCAGGACGTCGAGCCGGTCGTTCTCCGCGCGTACCCGCTCGGCGAGGGAGCGTACCTCGGCGAGCGAGGCGAGGTCGGCGACGTAGCCGCGGCCGGCTCCGGCGACCTGCGCCACCCGGGCCGGGTCGCGGCCGTGGACGAGGACGGTGTGCCCGGCTCGGGACAGCTGTTCGGCCAGGTGCCGGCCGAGGCCGGAGGTGGCCCCGGTAACCAGGATGCGCATCCATCCACGATGCCTCGCCGGGCGAACGGGGGCACCCACCGACGGGTACGCTTCCTGCCAGAACGGGCGGAGGGCATGCGGTGGACGAGCAAGTAATCCGGGTCTACGTGCCCGCCACGCTGCCTTTGCTCACGAACCTGCGCAAGCAGCGGGAGCTCAGTCCGGCTCCGCTGTTCGCCCACGCGGTCACACCGGCGTTGCGGGAGTGGTATGCCGAGGGCGACGAGGAGGAGCTGGAGTACGTGGCGTTCACCCGGGCCGCGCAGGCCGCGCTGCGGCTGCTGCGCTACGACCCGGCGGCTCCGCGCCGGCGGGTGGTGGTCTCGGCGGACGTGCCGGCGGGCGAGGTCCGGCAGGAGGATGCGGAGCTCGGCTCCAGCGTGGTCCGGCTGGTCGCGCCGGTGCCGCTCGCCGCGGTCGCCGCGATCCACGTGGACGCGCCCGAGGCGGAGCCGGACGTGGCGGCCGCGGCCGAGGTGATCGAGCAGGCGCTGGTCGGCGACCCGGACGCCCAGTTCACCGTGGACAGTGCCGAGGACCACGCGCTGGCTTGGTACGACGTCTCGGAGCTGGACTCGCTCACCTAGTCGGCGCCGGGTCCGGGCCGCCGGCGGCCCGGATGTGCTGGCCGGGCTGGTCCTGCGCGGGCTCGGCCGCCCCGGTCGGGTCCGCCGCTTCGGCCGGCTTGAGCGTGCGGCCGAACAGGACAAGGGCGACGATCGCCCCGACGAAGATGATCACCAGGGCCCGGTTGATCCGGGCCGTGTTGAGGTAGTCCAGGTACGCGCCGTCGGCCTCGCTGACCCGGCCGGCCGCCCGCAGCAGGCCGGCGCCGCCGAGCCGGGTGGCCAGTTCGGTGGCGGCGGCCAGCAGGCCGCCGAGTGAGCCGGCGAGCAGGTACGCCGGCCACCTGGGCGGGGCGGTCGCGCCCCGCTGGCGGCGCAGGTAGGCGTAGCCGAGGACGCCGGTCACCAGGCCGGACAGCACCGAGATGGTCAGCGCCAGCCAGTGGTTCGCGGTGACTCGCGACGCGGCGGAGTCCCGCGCCCCGTACAGCTGGGACAGGTCGTGGGAGAACTTGTTGAGCAGGAGGGTGACCGCGAAGATGCCCAGCGCGCCGGAGAGCCCGGCAGCCACCGCCCGGGCCCAGGGCAGCGCGGCGAGCGCGCCACCGGCGACGGCGACCGCGCCGACGGTCACCGCGACCGCCGTGGCCGACGGCAGCTTGTCGTAACCGAGGGCGACCAGGGTGGCCACGGCGGCGCCGAGGAGCAGGCCGCAGCCGCCAGCGGTCGCCAGCCGCGCCGGCCAGCCGACCGGGACCTCCCGCATATCTGATCCGCCGCGGCCCCGCCGCGCGGCGAGCAGATTGACCGCGCACAGGCCCACCGCGGCCGCGGCGACCAGCACCGCGGAGACGACCCCCGGCAGCGCCTGTGCGGCGAACACAACGGTGAAGTCGTCGCGGTTCACCGCCCAGCCCACGGTGCCCTCGGTGGTCCACAGCATGGCCGCGAGCCAGGCGGCCGCGAGCAGCGCGAGGACGCCCGCCCCGGGCACGAGGGGACGCCGTACCGCGGCCGGAGCCGCCGGGGCCTGGTCGGCGGTCGGCGGGTGGTCCGTCACCCGGCCTCCCCGTCGCCGCTGCGGCCGTCGCTGCTTCGCCATCGGTTGTTCAGGGTACGCGCACCGCAGCTGACCGTGCCCGGCCGCCCGTGCGAGGATGAGCTGAACGATCGTTGAGGAGTAGGTGATGGACGCTGTTGTCACGCCCGACCCGCGCAACGAACCGGTCCGCGACTACGCCCCGGGCAGCCCCGAGCGGGCCAGCCTGCGCCGCCGCCTCGCCGAGCTGGCCGCCGACCGGCTGGAGCTGACCATGACCGTCGACGGGGAGCAGGTCCCCGGCGGCGGCGAGGCGATCGAGGTGGTCCAGCCGCACCGCCGGCGGCACGTGCTCGGCGTCATCCACAACGCGACCACCGCGGACGCGCAGAAGGCGGTGGCCGCGGCGAAGCACGCCGCCCCACTGTGGCGTTCGCTCTCCTTCGACGAGCGGGCGGCGATCTTCCTGCGCGCCGCCGACCTGCTCGCCGGCCCGTGGCGGGACACCCTCAACGCCGCGACGATGCTCGGCCAGTCGAAGACGGTCTACCAGGCGGAGATCGACTCCGCCTGCGAGCTGATCGACTTCCTGCGGTTCAACGTGCACTTCGCCGCCCGGCTGCTGGGCGAGCAGCCGCTCTCCTCGCCGAACACGTGGAACCGCTTCGACTACCGGCCGCTGGAGGGATTCATCTACGCGATCACGCCGTTCAACTTCACCGCGATCGCGGGCAACCTGCCCTCCGCGCCCGCGCTGCTGGGCAACACCGTGGTGTGGAAGCCCTCGCCCAGCCAGCAGTTCGCCGCGCACTTCACCATGCGGTTGTTCGAGGCGGCCGGGCTGCCGCCCGGGGTCATCAACATGGTTCCCGGGGACGGCTTCGCGGTCTCTGAGGTGGTGCTGGCCGACCCCGACCTGGCCGGCATCCACTTCACCGGATCCACCAAGGTGTTCCAGATGCTGTGGCAGACCGTGGGCCAGAACATCGCGCGCTACCGCAACTACCCCCGGCTGGTCGGTGAGACCGGCGGGAAGGACTTCATCATCGCGCACCCCAGCGCCGAGCCGGACGCACTGCACACCGCGCTGGTGCGCGGCGCCTTCGAGTACCAGGGCCAGAAGTGCTCGGCCGCCTCCCGCGCGTACATCCCTCGTTCCCTTTGGGACGGTGGCCTGCGCGACCGGCTCGCCGCCACCGCCGAGTCGCTGACCTACGGCGACGTCACCGACTTCACCAACTTCGGCGGCGCGGTCATCGACGCGCGCGCCTTCGCCAAGCACACCGACGCCCTGGACCGGATCAAGAACGCGGCCTCCTGCACCGTGCTGGCCGGCGCGAGCGCCGACGACAGCGAGGGCTGGTTCGTCCGGCCGACCGTGGTGGAGTGCTCCGACCCGGGGCACGAGGTCTTCACTACTGAATACTTTGGACCGATCCTGTCCGTCTACGTCTTCGACGACGCCCGGTTCGAGGACGTGGTGCGCCAGGCCGAGTCGGTCGCCCCGTACGCGCTGACCGGCTCGGTGTTCGCCACCGACCGCCGGGCCATCAACTGGGCGTCCCGGGCGCTGCGCTACGCCGCGGGCAACTTCTACATCAACGACAAGCCCACCGGTGCGGTCGTGGGCCAGCAGCCGTTCGGCGGCGCCCGCGCCTCGGGCACCAACGACAAGGCCGGCTCCTGGCAGAACCTGGTCCGCTGGCTGTCGCCGCGCACCATCAAGGAGACATTCGTGCCGCCGACCGACTACACCTATCCGCACATGGCGCCGGACGCTTAGGCCGCTGCCGGAAGGCACACAATGGCGTGGCCCGGGGCCCGGCCCCCCCAAGTTGGGGGGGGGGGCCGCGCCCCGGAGGGCGGCC
>JADGHA010000262.1 GCA_019689695.1 Micromonosporaceae bacterium
ACTCCTTTCGGTCGAGCGGGTTGCTGTCGGACCTGGCACGGCGGGGTACCTCGCCCCGGACCGGCTCGTAGTGGTCGAAAGTGGACTCCAGCACGCCCTCGCCGCGGGTCAACCCGGGCAACAGCTGCTGCAGCTCGTGCACCCGCACGGCCGGGATCTCACCCTCCAGCGTGCAGGACGTACCACGTACCGCCGGCGGCCGTGGGATCGCCCGCAGCTTGGCCAGGGCCGGCAGGACCGAGCCGACCAGGTCCGCCGGGAACTCCAGCTGGAAGCAATGCACCGGCTCGTACACCCGGGTGCCGGCCTGCTTCAGCGCGCTCATCAGGACCAGCGGCGTCAGGCCGCGGAAGTCGCCGGCCGAGCTGGACCACTTGCTCCAGCCGTACGGCGGCGGCGGCGTGAAGCCGGAGTGGGTCATGGTGACCAGGCAGTCGGTGACCTCCCAGCCGTACAGGCCCTGGCGCAGCGTCTCGCGTACCGTCTCCTCGACCGCCTTGAAGAACGCGTGCGGCATCGACCCCAGCTCGACCCCGAGCTGGAACCGTACGCCCGAACCGACCGCCGCCGGTTGGACGCGCAAGCCCACGGTGGCGCGGAACGGGTTGTCAGGCTCGTCCATCAGCTCGACGGACGCGCCGGTGCCGACCGGCCGCTCGACGCAGATCGTGGACGTCTTTGCGAACGACACCTCGATCCCGAAGTCCTCGGCGAGAGTGGCCTGGATGACCTCCTTCTGCACCTCGCCGTAGAGCGACACGGACAGCTCCCGCCGGAGGTCGTCCTGGCGCAGGTTGATCAGCGGGTCCTGCTCGGCGAGCTGGCTCAGCGCGGCGTGCAGGGCCCCCTGGTCGGCCGGCCGGCTGGGCACGACGACCGCCTCCAGCGTGGGCGGGGGGAAGTGGTGGCTGTTCGCGGCGGCCGTCCCGGCGCCCCCGATCCGGTCACCGATGCGGACATCGGCCAGCCCCCGGACCTTGCCGATCTGCCCGGCCGTGACCGAATCGCGGGGCACCGCAGACCCGCCGTCGAAGACGCTGATCCCGGTGACCTTTGCCTCCCGGCCGGCGCGCAGGCTCAGCCGGTCACGGACGTGGAGTGTGCCGGTGAACATCCGGACGTACGCGACCTTCTCCCCAATCGGGCCACGCTCGACCTTGAACACGGTCCCGGAGAGCGGGCCGTGGCCGTCCCCCTCGGCCGCCGGCAGGAGCTCGGTGATGCCGGCGACGAGCGGATCCATCCCGGCGCCGGTGAGCGCCGAGCCGAAGAACACCGGATGCACCAGCGCCCGCGCGGTCTGCGCGGCCAGGTGCCGGCGAAGTTGAGGGTACGAGACCGCCGCCTCGTCCGCGACGTACGCGGCAAGAAGCGCGTCGTCGTGCTCGGTGACCAGGTCCACCAGGCGGGCGGTGAACTCGCCGTCGTCAGCGGAGTACGGCCTGACCTGAGCGGCGTGGGTGCCGAGCGCGACCGGCGAGCCCATCGGGATCGCCGCGACGCGCAGCTTGTGGCGGATGTCCCGCAGCACGCGGTCGCCATCCGCGCCGGCCCGGTCGATCTTGTTCACGAAGATCAGGGTGGGGATGCCCAGCCGGCGCAGGGCCCGCATCAGCACGCGGGCCTGCGGCTGCACGCCCTCGACCGCGGAGACGACCAGCACCGCCCCGTCGAGCACGCTCAGCACCCGCTCCACCTCCGCGATGAAGTCCGGGTGGCCGGGCGTGTCGATCAGGTTGACCGCGACGTCCCCGACGACGAAGGAGACGACCGCGGACTTGATCGTGATGCCGCGTTGGCGCTCCAGCGCCAGCGTGTCGGTCTGGGTGCTCCCGTCGTCGACGCTGCCGAGCTCGTCGATGACGCCGGCGGCGTAGAGCAGCCGCTCGGTCAGCGTGGTCTTACCGGCGTCGACGTGTGCCAGGATCCCGAGGTTCAAGGTACGCAACGTGCGTCATGTCCTTCGAGTAGGTGACAACTCCCTCCGTGGTGGACATGGACGCGGCACGCATTTCCTCTCCTCTTGCCAGTTCTAGACGCAGTCGAGCAGAGCGTCGGCGGGACGGCAAGCGAATATCGTCCCCGGGCTGCTCCTCGACCCGCCGTCCGACCGGCGGGGTGTCCGCGGTGTTGGCGTACCTGCGCGGCTGGCCGTGCGCGGCGCGCCTTACCATCCCCCCGGGAAGGGTCGGTTCGACGGGGAAGGGGGTTCCATGACAACGCAGGTCGAGACGCTCGAGTTCCAGGCGGAGGCCCGGCAGCTGCTGCGGCTGATGGTCCATTCGGTCTACTCGAACAAGGACATCTTCCTCCGCGAACTCATCTCCAACGCCTCCGACGCGCTGGACAAGCTGCGGCTTCAGGTCATGCTCGACAAGGAGCTGGCGGCCGACACGTCAGACCTGCACATCGCCATCGAAGTCAACCGCGACGAGCGGACGCTGACCGTTCGGGACAACGGCATCGGCATGTCCCGCGACGAGGTGATCGGGCTGATCGGGACGATCGCCAAGTCGGGCACGGCGGAGCTGCTGCGGCAGCTGAAGGAGTCGAAGGACGCCGGCCGGGACGCGGACCTCATCGGGCAGTTCGGCGTCGGCTTCTACTCCGCGTTCATGGTGGCCGACCGGGTCACCCTGGTCACCCGGCGGGCCGGGGAGGAGGGCGGCACGCGCTGGGAATCGACCGGCGAGGGGACCTACACCATCGAGCCGGTCGCGGACGCGCCGCAGGGCACGGCGGTCACGCTGCACCTGAAGCCGAAGGACGAGGAGGACCACCTCTTCGACTACACCGAAGAGTGGAAGATCAGGGAGCTGGTCAAGCGGTACTCCGACTTCATCGCCTGGCCGATCCGGATGGGCGACGCGACGCTGAACTCGATGAAGGCGCTGTGGGCCCGGCCGCGCTCCGAGGTCTCCGACGAGGAGTACAAGGAGTTCTACAAGCACCTCAGCCACGACTGGAACGACCCGCTCGAGATCATCCAGATGAAGGCGGAGGGCACGTTCGAGTACGAGGCGCTGCTGTTCATCCCGTCCCAGGCGCCCTATGACCTGTTCCTGCGGGAGGGCCGCCGCGGCGTGCAGCTCTACGTCAAGCGGGTGTTCATTATGGACAACTGCGAGGAGCTGATGCCGCCGTACCTGCGCTTCATCAAGGGCGTGGTGGACGCGCAGGACCTGTCCCTGAACATCTCCCGGGAGATCCTGCAGAAGGACCGGCAGATCCAGCTGATCCGTCGCCGCCTGGTCAAGAAGGTGCTGGCCACGGTGAAGGAGCTGATGAGCACGGACGCCGAGCGGTACCGGACGTTCTGGCGGGAGTTCGGCCGCGCGGTCAAGGAGGGGCTGCTGTCCGACTTCGAGAACCAGCGGGAGATCCTCGACATCTGCTCGTTCGCGTCCAGCGCCGATCCGGAGCGACTGACCACGCTGCGGGAGTACGTCGAGCGGATGAAGGACGGTCAGGAGGAGATCTACTTCATGACCGGCGAGTCCCGCTCCACCATCGAGAACTCGCCGCACATGGAGGCCTTCCGGGCCAAGGAGTACGAGGTCCTGCTGCTGACCGACCCGGTCGACGAGATGTGGGTCGAGGGGATCCGGGAGTACGACGGCAAGCGGCTGAAGTCGATCGCCAAGGGCGAGGTGGACCTCGCCGGCGAGTCCGGCGACCAGCCCGAGCGCGAGCAGCGGGAGAAGGACTTCAAGCCGCTGGTGTCGTGGCTCGCCGAGCAGCTCAAGGAGCACGTCAAGGAGGTGCGGCTGTCCACGCGGCTGACCACGTCGCCGGCCTGCCTGGTGACCGACGCGCAGGACGTCACGCCGAACCTGGAGAAGATCTACCGCGCGATGGGCCAGGAGGGGCCGCGGGTCAAGCGGATCCTCGAGCTGAACCCGACGCACCCGCTGGTGACCGGGTTGCGGGCCGCCCACGCGGAGCGGGCCGACGACCCGAGCCTGCCGGAGACCGCCGAGCTGCTCTACGGCACGGCGCTGCTGGCCGAGGGCGGGGATCTGACCGATCCGGCCCGGTTCGCCCGCCTGCTGGCCGACCGGCTCGCCCGCACGCTGTGACCCGGCCGGCCGGATGACCGACCGCTACCCCGGGACCGGGGCGCGGGGCAGGCCGCCGGTGGACGCCCGGACCACCAGCTCCGGCTGGAAGACGACCTGCCGGTGCCGGTGCCCGTCGCCCTCCTCGACCTCTTCCAGCAGCAGCTGAGCGGCGGTCCGGCCGAGCTGCTCGCGCGGTTGGCGGATCGAGGAGAGCGGCACCGCGGCCGCGGCGGCGAAGTCGATGTCGTCGTACCCGATGATGGCGATGTCCTCGGGCACGCGCAGGCCGCGCAGCGTCATCTCCTGCAGCACGCCCAGCGCCAGCAGGTCGTTGGCACAGAACACCGCGGTCGGCCGCGCGCCGGGTGGCCGGTCGGCGATCTCCGCGCCGGCCTGCCGCCCGGACGCCACGGTCAGGCTCGGTGTGGCCACCACGACGAGTTCGGCCCCGGTGCCGGCGAGCGCCCCGGCGACGCCGCGGTGGCGGTCGGCGACCTGCTGGATCGAGGGTGGTCCGCCGACGAACGCCACCCTCCGGTGGCCCTGCTCGACCAGGTGCGCGCCGGCGAGGCGCCCGCCGAGAACGTCGTCCACCGCCACCGAGCACCGGTTGTGCGGGCTGGAGCCGCGGTCGACCAGCACGACCGGCGTGCCGCGCCGGATCAGCTGCTCCAGGCGGGATCCGGGCTGGTCCTCGACCGGGGTGATCAGCACCCCGCGCACCCGCTGCTGCTCCAGCTGCTCCAGGTGCCGGCGTTCGCGGGCCGGGTCCTCGCCGCTGTTGCAGACCACCACCATCACGCCCAGCTCGTCCGCGGCCAGCTCCACACCCCGAACCACGTCGGTGAAGAACGGGTTGGCGACGTCCAGCACCACCACCGCTATGGTGTTGCTGCGGCCCGCCCGCAGCTGCCGTGCGGAGTCGTTGCGGACGTAGCCCAGCTCGGCGATCGCGCTGAGCACGCGGGCACGGGTGGAGGGCGCAACCAGGTCTGGCCGGTTCAGGACGTTGCTGACCGTCCCGACGGAGACTCCGGCCCGCCGGGCCACCTCTTTGATGCTGGTGGTCGACACTTCACAAAGAGTAAGCACCCGCTGAAACGTGTCAAGCCGACCATGCGGCGGCGGCTGGACCTGTGGCGCGGCGGCAGGCGGCGGTGAGGCCGGAGCGGATGGTGCGCGCGGTCTCGGCGCGGCCGAGGCCGGCCGCCCGGGCGGCGTGGGTGAGCACGTCGGTGACCTCGGCCGGGTCGAGCAGGCCGGCGCCGACCAGCCGGCCGAGGCTGCGGGCGGCGTGGTACAGGGTGGTGTTGCGGGCCCCGACGGGGGCGGTGCGCACATTGGACTCTTCCCCCCGCAGGGCCGCCGCGGCGTACTCCATCGGGTGGTGCACGGTCGCGGGCGGACGGCTCGGCGGCGCGGCGACGGGCGCGGGGGAGAGCAGCCGCAGAAGCTCGGGCGGGCAGGCCGGGAACGGGCCGTCCGGCCGCCGGATCCACCGGTATCTCTCCCCGCTGGCGTGCCGTGACGGCGGCGCGACGACGTAGCCGCCGGCGCCGCGCCAGTCGACGCCGGGCAGCAGCCGGGCCCGGTTGCCCGCGCCGGTCGGGGCGAGGTAGACGTGGTAGCCGCCCGAGCCGGTGCGTACGGTGGGCAGATCCCCGCCCAGCAGGTGCTGGACTGCGCGCAGGCCCTCCGGGGTGTCGATGTCGCAGACGTCGCAGGCGACTCCGGTGCGCAGGCCGATATTCGCCGTGGGCCAGGTCGACCACCAGGCGTCGATGCGGGCCGGGTCGGTGCTGGCGTCGTGCAGCCCGGCCGGGATCAGGCGCGGGTGCCAGCGCGGGTGCTTGCCGGCCCGCCCGCAGTCCGGTCGCCCGCAGGAACACCGTCCCCTGCCAGTGGGGCAGTGCAGGGGTAGCACCGGAATGCCAGCCTGGGCGTACGCGTGCGCGGCGGCCAGCAACGAGGCCATGCGCCATTCTATCGAACACGCGTACTAATCGACCACTTGCGCAACCGCGCGGCCGGTGAGGGTGTGTAGTGGGCAAGGTCGGTCGAGAGACCGCGCCGGGAGTCCACTGTTGACGGCCGGGCGCACCTACTCGAGATGTTCCGCGCCGCGCGCCTCATGTGGAGCGACGTGGAGCTGCAGCGGCGGCGGGGTGACCGTCCCCCCATCCCTCGCGATCTTGCAGTTGTGCCCCCGGAAATAACGCGATATGTCGCCTTTAGTGGCGTACACAACTGCAAGAT
>JADGHA010000263.1 GCA_019689695.1 Micromonosporaceae bacterium
CGGCGGAGCGGGCCTCGCGGCGCGGGCTGTCGGCGGGCGTGGGCAGGCCGTGCCCACCCCGGACGGCGGCGCCGGGCAGCCCGTGCCCGGTCCGCTCGGCGGGCGGCTCCTGCCCGAGGATCTGCGTCGGCCGCTCGGCGCACAGGTACTGCGCCATGTCGTCGTGCGGGGAGACGTGCTGGCGCGCCTTGTCCAGCTCCCAGGTCGCCTGCGCGGTCGCCTTGCCGGACGGCCAGGTGGCGACCACCCGCCAGGTGCCGTCCTCCCGCCGGTACGCGTCCCAGGAGATCTTCTCGGTGTCGATGCCGTGCTGGGCCAGCCGGTTGCCCACCACCTCGCCGAGCGAGGCGCCCCGCTCCGAGTTCTTGAGCTTGGTGCGCCGGGCGTGCTGGGCCAGCATGGCCCGCTCCTGCAGCACCGGGCCGGCGTAGCGCAGCACCCGGTCGACCGGCACGCCGGCGATGCGGGCCACCTCGTCGGCCGACTCTCCGGCACGGATCCGCGCCTGGATGTCCCGTGGGGACAGTGACGGGGCTGGGTCGTTGGCGGTGGCCACGGTCAGGGTGGCCGTGCTGGCGCTGCGCTCCACCCGCAGGACGGAGCTCACCCGGTCGTCGATGGGCAGGGCGAGGAGGCGGCCGACTTCGTCCGCGAGGACGAGGGCCTGACCGTCCTCGGAGAGAGCGACGAACCGTACCGGCCGCATCGCGTGCCTCCGTCCCGCTTCGCTGGCCTGTGCAGGTCACACCGTACGCCGATCATCCGTTCCGGTGGGGTAGCCACGCCCGGGCGTCGAGTTTCTTTTCCGCGCTCTGGGGCAGGGCCAGGACGCGCAGGCCCGCCCTTCCCGGCCGGCGCGGCACCACTTTCGTACCCGGCATCGACCTTATGCAGCTGCCCGACGACGCGCGCCCTCCCGGCGGTGAGCAATTCTTTTCCCGGGGTCAGGGCCGGGTAGTCTGCATGTGAATTCGCTGCCCTGGCGACCGATCGCCGAAATCAGTTCCGGTCCGCGTTGAACCGGACCATATCGTCCGAACGGACGATGGGTTGCGGTCAAAACCGGAGGCTCAAATTTTCGTTACGAACCGTGCTGCCATCCGTGCATTACCGCTATTTCTGAGCCGGTCGCCTTGATTGTCCGGGCAGGCTTTTCTAGGTTTTCGTCAGGCGCTTATCGCCGACTCCGATGCGGACAGCATGAGTTGCTTCCGGCACTCAAGGTGGAGGTGCGATACAGATGGCGTTCGATGGTCGCCGGTGGGCGCGCTGGCTGCTGGTCGTGGCCCTGGTCGGCGGCCCGGCGCTCGGCGTGGCGGCCTCCCCGGCGCTGGCCGGTCCGCCGGTGGCGCCGGACGCGAACGGGCAGCTGCCGCCCGGCTGGGTCGACACCAAGTGGGGCCCGCTCGGGCCGGCCGACCGTGCGCTGCTGGAGAACGTCCGCCGCGCCAACCTGTGGGAGGGCGAGGTGGCCTCGGTGCTGGGCATGAAGAAGGGCAAGAGCAAGGCGGTGCGGGACGCCGGCAAGGTGCTCAACAAGGGGCACGCCAAGCTGGAGGCCGACCTGCGCCCGATCGCCGCGAAGCTCAACGTCACGCTGCCCACCGAGCCCAACGCCGACCAGAAGGCCTGGATCAGCGAGATGGAGGCGGCCTCCGGCAGCGAATTCGACAAGGTGTGGGTGGACCGGCTGCGGGCCGCGCACGGCAAGATCTTCTCTGCCATCGCCTCTGTCCGCGCGAACACCCGCAACTCGCTGATCCGCCAGTACGCGCAGGAATGCAACGACGCGGTGGCCGAGCACATGCTGGCGCTGGAGAAGACCGGGCTGGTCGAATTCAACACGCTGCCCACCCCGGACGCCGGCACCGCGGCGAAACCCCCGGCCCCGGCGAAGGCCGACAAAGGTGGCATAACTTCGCTGCTCAACCCGGCCAGCTCCACCTCGGGCGGGCTGAGCCCGGTGGTCATCTGGGCGCTGCTGATCGTCGCGTTCGGCGCAGGCGGAGCGGCCCTCTTCCGCGTCTTCCGCATCCGCTGACCCCCTCCGCCAACCTCTCCGCGATCTTGCAGTTGTGCCCCCCGAATTAGCCTGATTTAAGGGATATTTCGGGGTACACAACTGCAAGATCGCGGAGAAAAGTGGGGTCAGAGGCGCTCGATGACGTAGTCGATGCAGGCGGTCAGCGCCTCCACGTCGGCCGGCTCGACCGCCGGGAACAGCGCGACCCGCAGCTGGTTGCGGCCCAGCTTGCGGTACGGCTCGGTGTCCACGATCCCGTTCGCCCGCAGCGCCCTGGCGATCGCCGACGCGTCCACGCCGTCGGTGAAGTCCACCGTGGCGACGACGTTGGACCGCAGGGCGGGGTCGGTCACGAACGGCGTGGCGACCGCCGAGCGCTCGGCCCAGCCGTACAGGATCCCGGCGCTCTCCGCGGTGCGCTTGGCCGCCCAGGCCAGGCCGCCCTGGGCCAGCATCCACTCGGTCTGCTCGGCGGCCAGGAAGATGGTGGCGAGCGCCGGGGTGTTGTAGGTCTGCTCCAGCCGCGAGTTCTCGATCGCGGTGACCAGGTCGAGGAACGCGGGGATGTACCGCCCCGACTCCTTGATCTCGACGGCCCGGGCGATCGCGGCCGGCGAGAGCAGCGCGATCCACAGCCCGCCGTCGGAGGCGAAGTTCTTCTGCGGGGCGAAGTAGTAGGCGTCGCTCTCGCGGACGTCCACCTCCAGCCCGCCGGCCGCCGAGGTGGCGTCGTGCAGCATCAGCGCACCCGGGTCGGCGCCGGCCACCCGGCGGACCGGCACCGCGACGCCGGTGGAGGTCTCGTTGTGCGGCGTGCAGTACGCGTCGACACCCGCCTCCGGGGTCAGCGTCGGGGCTGAGCCGGGCTCGGCCTTGCGTACCGTCGGCTGCCCGAGGAAGGGCGCGTCCGCGGCCGCCTTGGCGAACTTGGCGCCGAACTCCCCGAACGAGGCGAACTGCGCCCGGTCGCGGATCAGCCCGAAGGTGGCGACCTCCCAGAACGCCGTGGTCCCGCCGTTGCCCAGCACGACTTCGTACCCCTCGGGCAGGCCGAAGAGCTCGGCGAGACCGCGCCGCAGCCGGGCCACCTGGTCGCGCACCGTCTTCTGCCGGTGCGAGGTGCCCAGGTAGCTCGTCCCGGTGCGGGACAGCGCCTCGACCGCCTCCGGGCGGACCTTGGAGGGCCCGCAGCCGAAGCGGCCGTCGGCGGGCTTGAGCTCGTCCGGGATCCGGATGGCGGGGACGTCGGCCACGGTGATCTAGGTCCTTCCGGGCGGAGGGTGGGCGGACCGCAATCGTGCCACGGCGGGGCAGTCCGATCCGAGCGTCCAGGCCCGGAAGTGACCGAATTCAAGTCACCGCGGCGTCAGTGCGGGATCGAGTCCCAGCCCTCCACCTCGTCCGGCTTGCGCGGCCCCGGGCCGACGTACCTCGCCGACGGGCGGACCAGCCGGCCCATCTTCTTCTGCTCCAGGATGTGCGCGCTCCACCCGGCCACCCGGGCGCAGGTGAACATCGAGGTGAACATGTGCGCCGGCACCTCGGCGAAGTCCAGCACCACGGCGGACCAGAACTCCACGTTGGTGGCGAGCACCCGGTCCGGCTTGCGGTTGTGCAGCTCCTCCAGGGCCGCCTTCTCCAGCGCCTCGGCCACCTCGTAGCGCGGTGCGCCCAGCTCCCGTGCCGTGCGGCGCAGCACCCGGGCGCGCGGGTCCTCGGCGCGGTAGACCCGGTGGCCGAAGCCCATCAGCCGCTCGCCGCGGTCCAGCACCTTGCGGACATAGCCTGCGGCGTCGCCGCTGCGCTCCACCGCCTCGATCATGTGCAGCACCCGCGAGGGCGCGCCGCCGTGCAGCGGGCCGGACAGCGCCCCGATGCCCGAGGAGATGCAGGCCGCGGCGTCCGCGCCGGTGGAGGCGACGATCCGTGCGGTGAAGGTGGAGGCGTTCATGCCGTGCTCGGCGGCGGAGATGAAGTACGCGTCGACCGCCTTGACGTGGCGCGGATCGGGGTCGCCGCGCCAGCGCTTCATGAACCGCTCCACGATGGTGTTCGCCTTGTCGATCTCCTTCTGCGGCACGGCCGGCAGGCCGAGGCCGCGGGCGGACTGGGCGACGAAGCTCAGCGCGGTGACCGATACCCGGGCCAGGTCCTCGCGCGCCTGCTCGTCAGTGGTGTCCAGCAGCTGGCCCAGGCCCCAGTACGGGGCGAGCATGGCGACCGCGGACTGCACGTCCACCCGGATGTCGCCGGAGTGCACCGGCACCGGGAACGGCTCGGCCGGCGGCAGGCCGGGACCGAACTTGCCGTCCACCAGCAGCGCCCAGACGTTGCCGAAGGAGACCCGCCCGATCAGGTCCTCGATGTCGACACCGCGGTACCGTAGCGCGCCGCCCTCCCGGTCGGGTTCGGCGATCTCCGTCTCGAAAGCGACCACGCCTTCCAGACCTGGCTTAAAATCGGACATTTCGCTCTCCTGGATCTCGACGTCCGCGCTGCGGTGCTGCTCACGGTGGTGTCTGCCGCGTGGGCGGTCCGATGGGTGGGCCGGGCCGCCAGCGCCATCTTGCCTGCTGCGCGGCTCGCGCTGCGACCCGCCGAATCGCGAGGACACGCTGGTGCTCTCAGCCACAGTGGCCTGTGCTGCCTGTCCGGGACCGCCTTGGATCGGTGAGGATAACCGGGTGACCTTCGACACGCCAGGTGGGCCCCCGGATCCGGCGTCGATGCGTCGCGACTACCCGGCCGGCGGAATGGCCGAGGACGACCTGGCGCCCGACTGGGTCGGGCAGTTCGCGCGGTGGTTCGCCGACGCGGTCGCCGCGGGCCTGCCCGAGCCCAACGCCATGGTGCTGGCCACCGCCGACGCCGACGGCCGGCCGAGCGCCCGGACCGTGCTGTTGAAGGGGTACGACGAGCGGGGCTTCACCTTCTACACCAACTACCGGTCGCGCAAGGGTCGCGAGCTGGCCGTCAATCCGCACGCCAGCCTGGTGTTCCCGTGGCTGGCGATGCGGCGGCAGGTGGTGGTCTGCGGCGCGGCCTACCCGGTGGACCGCGCGGAGACCGAGGCGTACTTCGCCACCCGGCCACGCGGCGCCCAGCTCGGCGCCTGGGCCAGTCCACAGTCCACAGTCATCGCCGGCCGGGCCGTGCTGGACGAGGCGCTGGAGGAGGCGGCGCGGCGGTTCCCCGGTGGGGTGCCGGCGCCGCCGCACTGGGGCGGCCTGCGGCTGGTCCCCGAGTCCGTGGAGTACTGGCAGGGGCGGGCCGACCGGCTGCACGACCGGCTGCGCTACCGCCGGGCAACGTCCGGCTGGATTGTCGAACGGCTCGCCCCGTGACCCGCACTTTCACCGAGAACGCAGGTCAGGAAGGTCCGGCCAGCGACACCTTCCGGGAAGGTGCGCGCCGGCGGAAGCGGTGGCGGCGGGTCGCGATCGACACCGCGCCGCTGCGGCATTTGGCGTACCGGCGGATGTTCATCGGCTTCGGCGTGTCCAGCTTCGGCTTCCAGCTCACCGCGGTCGCCGTGCCGGTGGAGATGTTCCAGCTGACCCACTCCTCGTTCTGGGTCGGGCTGCTCGGCGTCGCCGGGCTGGTCCCCCTGCTGATCTTCGCGCTCTGGGGCGGCGCGGTGGCGGACGCGGTGGACCGGCGCCGGCTGCTGCTCGCCTCGTCGCTGCTGATGTGGTCCGCGACGCTCGGCCTTTTGGCCCAGGCGCTGCTGCGGGTGGGCAGCCCGCAGCTGCTGCTCGGGCTGGTGGCGGTGCAGACCATGGCGTTCGCGGTCAGCTCGCCGACCCGGCAGGCGATCGTGCCCCGGCTGGTGCCGGCCACCGAGCTGGCCGCGGCCAACGCGTTGGGCACCACGGTCGGCAACGCGGCGATGGTCGCCGGGCCGCTCGCCGCCGGTGTCCTGCTGGCCCGCTTCGACGTGGCCGCCGCGTACGCCGTCGACGCCATCGCCTTCACCGGTGTGCTCTGGGCGACCATCCGGCTGCCCGCGCTGCCGCCGGCGAACGGGAACGCGCGTGCGGGCTGGCGGGACATCAAGGACGGCCTGGCGTACATCCTCGGCGCTCCGCTGCTGCTGCTCTCCTTCGCCATCGACATCGCGGCGATGGTGCTGGCCATGCCGAGGGCGCTGTTTCCCGAGGTCGCCGCCGACCGGTACGGCAACGGCAGCGCGGTCGGCTGGCTGTTCGCGGCGATCGCGATCGGGTCCGTGCTGGCCGGGCTCACCTCGGGCTGGGTCGGGCGGGTCCGCCGGCAAGGGGTG
>JADGHA010000264.1 GCA_019689695.1 Micromonosporaceae bacterium
GGGGGGGGCGCGCCCCGGGCGTGAGCTGGCCGTACGTTGCGACACCTCGGCGCGCCGGGCGTGCCGGCCGTGGGTGATCTGCGGGGGGCGGGGGGGGCGCCGCGCCGGCACGACCGCGGCCACCATGGCCGCGGTCACCACGAACCCCACCGCGACGGCGAACGCCAGGCGGTACCCCCCGGTCAGCGCCTCGGCGGCGCCGGTGCCGGCCGCCAGCGCCCGGTCCGTCCGCGCGGTGGCCAGGCTGGCCATGACGGCCAGGCCGAGCGCGGCACCCACCTGCTGGGTGGTGTTGACCAGCCCGGAGGCGACCCCGGCGTCGTCGGCCGTGGCGGCGGACATGGCCAGCGCGGTCACCGCGGGCAGGGCCAGGCCGGCGCCCACGCCGAGCAGGAGCAGGCTGGGCAGGATGTCGGCCAGGTAGCGCCCGTCGGCCGGCAGGCGGGCCAGCAGGCCGAGCGCCGCCGCGAGGAGCGCCAGCCCCACCAGGAGCATGGCCCGCGGGCCGAACCGGGCGTTGAGCCGGGCGGAGAAGCCGAGCGACACGATCCCGATCACCACCGCGGTCGGCACGATCGCGGTGCCGGTCTCGATCGGCCCGTACCCGCGCACGCCCTGCAGGTACAGGCTGATCAGGAACTGGAAGCCGACCGCGGCGGCCACCATGAGCGCCTGCGCCAGGTTGGCGCCGCCGACGGTGCGCGAGGCCAGCACCCGCAGCGGCAGCAGGGGCCGGCGGGCGGTCGCCTGGCGCAGCCCGAAACCGGCGAGCAGGGCCAGCGCGGCGGCGCCGAACCCGAGCGTGTGGGCCGAGGCCCAGCCGTAGCGGGCCGCCTCGACGATCGCGTACACGCCGACCATCAGCCCGGCCGTGACCAGCGCGGCGCCGGCCGCGTCGGCGCCCGACCGCAGCCCGCTGCCCCGCTCGGCGGGGAGGATGCGGGTGGCCAGGACCATGCTGGCCACGCCGATCGGCACGTTGACGAAGAAGATCCAATGCCAGTTGGCGCCCTGGGTGAGCAGCCCGCCGGCGAAGAACCCGAGCGAGGCGCCGGCGGCGCCGACGAAGCTGTAGACGCCGATGGCCAGGGCGCGGTCGCGGGGGGCGGGGAACAGCGCGACGATCATGCCGAGGATGACCGCGGAGGCGGCCGCGCCGCCGATCCCCTGCACGAACCGGGCCGCCACCAGTACCGGGGCCGTGGTGGCCAGGCCGCACGCGACCGATGCCGCGGTGAACAGCACCAGCCCGGTGACGAAGATCCGCTTGCGGCCGACCAGGTCGCCCAGCCGGCCGGCGAGCAGCAGCAGGCCGCCGAACGGGATCACGTACGCGTTGACCACCCAGGCCAGGTCCGCCTGGGCGAACCGGAGGTCCTGCTGGATGGCGGCCAGCGCCACGGTGACGATGGTCTGGTCCAAGATGATCATGAGGCTGCCGGTGCAGAGCACGACGAGTGCCAGCCAGCGCTTCACGAGAGTAGGCCTCCCTAAGTGCACGACTTGTAACAGGACCCATGATGTGTGACCATCGGGTCCGGCGTAAGGAGGCACTTTGATGTCCCAGGGGCACACCGCTGTACCAGACGAGGTCACGGACGCCTGCACCGTCCGCCAGGTGCTGGACCGGGTCGGCGGCAAGTGGAGCATCGGCGTGCTGGTCCACGCCTGCCGGGGACCGGTGCGCTTCACCGAGCTGGAACGCGCCGTCGAGGGGATCAGCCGGCGCATGCTCACGCTGACCCTGCGCAACCTGGAACGCGACGGCCTGCTGACCCGGACCGTCTACCCGACCGTGCCGCCCAAGGTGGAGTACACCGCCACCCCGATGGCCCGCGAGCTCTACGACTCCCTGGTCACCCTCACCAGCTGGGCGCAACGCCACCGGGCCGACATCGCCGCGGCCCGCGAGGCGTACGACCGCGAGCACGGCAGGGCCGGCGACGCCGCCACGGACACCTGCCCGATGTCCGGGCCGGACCTGGCCGCGGCCGGCCGGTAGGGCTTTAGGCCTCGCGGTCCTTCACCGCCACCGAGGGGCGACCCGGACCGGCCGCCTGGCCAGCGAGCCCGCCGGCCCGCCGGCCAGGGTGGCGGCGCCGGTACCGGTGCACCACCTCGGCCAGGAGGCTGATCACCAGGGCCACGCCCAGTCCGAGCAGCAGGCCGGCGAGCAGGTTGTCCTGGAACGCCCGGCCTCCCAGGTAGCCGATCAGCGTGCAGTAGATGCCCCAGGTCAGCGCGCCGACGGCATCGAACGCGGAGAACAGCCGCAGCGGGTAGCCGACCGCACCGGTGGCCAGCGTGACCGCCGTCCGGCCGCCGGGCAGGAACCGGGCCGCCACCAGGATCAGGCCACCGCGCCGGGACAGCGTCGCCGCCGCCCGGTCCAGCGCGGCGCGCCTGCGCCGCCGAGTCCGGCCGCTGACCCCGCCGACGCGGCTGAGCGCCTCCGTGGGGCCGCCGGCCGCCCTGCGCCGGCGCCACCGATGCCGGACGAAGCGGCCGAAGACGTACGACACGTGGTCACCGGCGTAGGCGCCCAGGGCCGCGGCCAGCACGACGAGGAACACGTTCGGCTCCCCGGTCGCGGCGAACACCCCTGCGGTGATCACCGCGGTCTCGCTCGGCACCAGCGGCAGGAAGCCGTCCACCGCGGCGAGGCAGAGCAGCGCCAGGTACAGCCACGGCGAGGACACGGCCTGGCCGACAAGGTCGCCTACCATCCCGCCCACGGCGCCCCCCGCGCGTGCCGGTGCCCATCCGTCGAGCATATGCGGGCTGGTACCCTGCCCCGGATGATCTCGAAGTCTCCAGTGGCCGTTGTCACCGGGGCCGCCCAAGGCATCGGCCGGCGGGTCGCCGAGGTGCTGGCCCGGTCCGGCTACGCGCTGGCCCTGGCCGACCTGAACGAACCGGCCGCCACCCTCGCCACCGTCACCGACCTGGGCGCCGAGGCGGTCGCGGTGACCGGCGACGTGTCGGCGCAGGAGCACGTGGACGAGCTGGTCCACCAGGTGTCCACCCGTTTCGGCCGGGTCGACGCGCTGGTCAACAACGCCGGGATCTCCCTGCTGCAACCGGCCGAGCAGACCACGCCGCAGCAGTGGCGGCGCGTGCTGGAGGTCAACCTCACCGGCCCGTTCCTGCTCTGCCGCGGCTTCGCCCCGATGATGCTGGCGGCCGGGGCCGGCGCGATCGTCAACGTGGCCTCCGTCGCCGGGCTCAGCGGCATCGCCGACCGGGCCGCCTACAACGCCAGCAAGCACGGGCTGATCGGCCTGACCCGGACGCTGGCCGTCGAATGGGGCGGCCGCGGGATCCGGGTCAACGCCGTCTGCCCGGCCTGGGTCAAGACCGAGATGGACGTTGCCGACCAGGCCTCGGGCGGCTACACCGACGAGGACATCACCGGCCGGGTGCCGATGGCCCGCTTCGCCACCCCGGACGACGTGGCCGCCGCGGTGGCGTTCCTGCTCGACCCGGCGCGCAGCGGGTTCATCAACGGCGCGGCGCTGCCGGTCGACGGCGGGTGGACCGCAGACGGCAGCTGGACCAGCCTCCGCCTGCGCAAGCGCTGACCACCCCACAGCGTCCAGGCGCACGTCCCGCGCGCCGAAAACCGCGGTCGGCGCATCGCGGCCGACCCGGCGTACGCTGATCACCAGCGATGGAACGGAAGGTGGGCCGGTCGGGTGGGAACGTCTTCGCTGGTGGTGGCGGGAGCCGAGGAACCGTGCCAGACCCCGGCGTGATCCGCGAGCCGCCCCCGCCGCTGCTGTGGCGGGAGTTCACCGGCAGCCAGGTCGGCGCGGTGCGGCACGCGGTGACCCGGCTGGCGGCCGCCAGCGGGCTGGCCGGCCGGCGGCTGGAGGATTTCGCCCTCGCCGTCAACGAGCTGGTGACCAACGCGGTCCGGCACGCCGGTGGGCGCGGCCGGCTGCGGCTGTGGCGGACGGACGGCCGGCTGTGCTGCGAGGTCACCGACGACGGGCCGGGCATCCCGGCCCACCGGGTGGAGCCGACCGCGCCACCGCCGGTCTCCGCCACCGACGGCCGCGGCTTGTGGCTGGTGAGCCGGTTGTGTGACGACGTGCGGATCACCACAGGTCCGGCCGGGACCACGGTACGCATCGCCGCGCCTCTGTCCGGCCCGCACCTCACGACCGGCTAGCCCGGCATCGTGTGGGTCGACGGGTCGCCGCCGTCCGGCCGCCGCAGCCGTCCCGCAGCGCCGGACACCATCGGCAGCCGACCGGCCACGGTGGCGTTAGACTGGACGACGGGCGAAGTGTCCGCCAAATCCCGCGACGCTGAGTGCACCATGCACGCTACGCGCGGGCCGGTCGGGAATCGTCAGACCGACCCGCGCCGTTACACCTGAAGATCCTGCACACCGAACGACCCGAGGGGAAAGCCGATCATGGGCGAGCGCATGTTGCGCGGAAGTCGTCTGGGAGCCGTCAGCTACGAGTCCGACCGTAACACCGAGCTGGCTCCGCGGCAGACCCGCGAGTACCTGTGCGCCAAGGGCCACCAGTTCGAGGTGCCGTTCGCCGTCGACGCCGAGGTCCCGATGACCTGGGAGTGCAAGTTCGACGGCAGCATCGCGCGGCTCGTCGACGGCAGCGAGCCCGAGCAGAAGAAGGCCAAGCCGCCGCGCACCCACTGGGACATGCTGCTGGAGCGGCGCTCGATCCCGGAGCTGGAGAACATCCTCGCCGAGCGCCTGGAAGAGGTGCGCGCCCGCCGCGGCCGCTCGGCCTGACCACCTGACCCCTCACGCGCCGTCCCGGCCGGGCCGCCGGGGCGGCGCCGCTGTCTGCGGAGAGCCCGAACACCACCGTGGGGCGGCTCAGCGCTCCTCAGGCATCTCGCGTGGCCCGATGATCTCACCCTCGATCGTTTGACGGGGCGCCGCCGATGGCGGTTGCGTCCGCCACGGCTCACCCCGGTACGCCCGCACCCGGCGCGGCCCGAACAGGTCACCGGCGGCCGCGGCCGACAGCCGGCGCTCGGCCCGCCGTGCCGCCTGCCGGCCGACCAGCCGCCGCACCGGCGGGACCAGCAGCAGCGCGCCCACCAGACCGGTCAGCAGGCCGGGCACCGCCAGCAGCACCGCCCCCAGCAGGCCGACCAGCCCATCGATCACCTGCCCGCCCGGCGGCCGGCCGGCCCGGACCACCTCGCGCAGCTTGCGCCAGGCCTCCGTGCTCTCCCGGCGCAGCAGCAGGGCGCCGGCGGTCGAGGCGGCCAGCACCAGCAGCACCGTCCACCCCCAGCCGAGCCACCGGCCGACCAGGACGAAGGCGACCAGCTCGGCGACGGCCGTGGCGACCCCGCCGGCCAGAATCAGGCGTGCCATCCGCTGCCTCCTTGCGAAGATGCCCGGATCCCTCATCCAACCGGACCGGGCATCTTCGCGCTCAGGGCCACCGGGCCGGCGGGCGTACGGCCCGCCGCAGGGCGTCCCGCCGCTGCCGTACCCCCCAGACCGCGACCCGCCACATCGCCTCACCGACGATCGCCGAGCTCATCTTGCTCGTGCCGCGCTCCCGCTCGACGAACGTGATCGGCACCTCGACCACCCGCAGCCCCAGCCGGTGCGCCCGCCAGGCCAGGTCCACCTGGAAGCAGTACCCCTGGGACGACACCGAGGCCAGGTCCATCTTCTCCAGCGCCGCCATCCGGTACGCCCGGTAGCCGCCGGTGGCGTCCTTGACCGGCATGCCCAGCGCCAGCCGGGTGTAGAGGTTCCCACCGCGGGACAGCAGCAGCCGGTGCACCGGCCAGTTGCGCACCCTCCCACCGTCGACCCAGCGCGACCCGAGCACCACGTCGGCCTCGCGCAGCCGGTCCAGCAGCCGCGGCAGCTCCTCCGGGGCGTGCGAGCCGTCGGCGTCCATCTCCACCACGGCGTCGAAGCCGCGCTCGCCCGCCCAGCCGAAGCCGGCCACGTACGCCGCCCCGAGGCCCTGCTTGCCGGCCCGGTGCAGCACGTGGACACACCCGTCGGCGGCGGCCAGCCGGTCCGCGACCGCGCCGGTGCCGTCGGGGCTGTTGTCGTCCACGACGAGAACCTCCGCGGCCGGCACCGCCCGGCGCAGCCGCGCCACGATGGCCGGCAGGTTCTCCGCCTCGTTGTAGGTGGGTATCACCACCAGGACCCGGCCGACGCCCGGATACTGCGCACCGTTCACACCGCCCCACCTTCCACCGGACGCCCGGCGGTGCGCCGGGCGCGCAGCCGCAGCACCCCCGCCGCGGCCAGCGC
>JADGHA010000265.1 GCA_019689695.1 Micromonosporaceae bacterium
GGCCGAAGCAATCCAGCGCCTGCTCAGCGGCACCGTCTGCCGCTGGCCATGGGGATGATCAAGCGGCGCAGTGTCGGTACCCGCCGGCTCGCCCGCCACGCTGGCGGGTTCGCCTGCCGCGTCGGCGGGTTCGTCTGCGGGGCCGGCGGGTTCGTCAGCCGCGTTGGGCGACGCAGGCTGGCGCCCCGGCCCATCGAAGGACTCGGTGGACGGTTCCGCCATGGCCGGCTGCCTCCTCCTGCCAACTCCCGGCAAGCGCAGAGGCTAGTACCCGCAGGCAATGTCGCGCTCCAGCGGCTCGTCGGATCCACAGCGGACAACTCCCTCCTCCGGGAATCGGCGGAGCCGAAAATGGGGTGCCGACGGGCAGACCGGTGGCTAGGTTGCCCGCGTGGACGCTAGCCCGATGACCCGTCAGCGCCTGCAGTTCTTCACCGACCCCGGAGAGTTCCTGGCGGTGGCAGGCGACCACCTGGCCGCGAATCCGGTCGTGAGCACAGTTGTGACCACGGTCACGCACCAGCTGCTGGCGCAGCGTTCCGACGGGATCGCAGTGCCGGCCGACAACTGGTGGCTCGTGGTCAGGGACGACTCCGGTGCCGTGGTCGGTGCCGGCATGCGGACGGCCCCATTCGCCCCGTACCCGCCGTTCCTGCTGCCGATGCCCGACGACGCGGCCGTCGCCCTGGCCGGCGCCCTGCACGAGCGCGGAGAGCAGGTGCTCGCGATCAACGGCGCCCTGCCCGCCGTCGACCTGTGCGCCGCCGAACTGGCCCGGCTCGGCGGGGGCCGGGTCGAGGTCAGTCAGCACACGCGCCTGCACGAGCTCGGTGAGCTGGTGCCTCCGGCGCCGGTTCCCGGCCGCCTGGTCCCCGCGACCGAGGACGACCTGGATCTGGTCGCAAAGTGGCTGGACGCGTTCATCGGCGACGCCGACGAACAGGCGGGGCGCCCGCGCGGTGCCAGCGCGCACGAGGTTCCCCACGAGGCGGAGCTGCGGCGACAGCTGCGAGCCGGGTGGCTGTGGTTCTGGGTCGACGAAACCGGACAGCCGGTACACCTCACCGGCACCAAGCCGCCGGCGTTCGGCGTGGCCCGGGTGGGCCCGGTGTACACCCCGCCGGCCCAGCGTGGCCGCGGCTGGGCCAGCAACGCCGTCGCCGAGGTGTCCCGCCGGATCCGGGCCGAGGGTGCGCGGGTGTGCCTGTTCACCGACCAGGCGAACCCGACCTCGAACAAGATCTACGCCGCACTCGGCTTCCGGCCGGTCGTCGACATGGCCAACGTGGTCATCGTCCGCTGATCGAGCGATGGACGGGGGCGGCTGGGCGCCCCGGGTACCCGCGTACCCTGGGTGATTATGAGCGTCGCGACCGAGCCGACTGTCTGGCCCCGGCTGGAGCCGCTGCTGCCCCTGGTCAGCAAACCCATCCAGTACGTGGGCGGGGAGCTGGGCGCGGTGGTCAAGGAGTGGGACACGGCCGCCGTGCGCTGGGCGCTGATGTACCCCGACGCGTACGAGGTGGGGCTGCCCAACCAGGGTGTGCAGATCCTGTACGAGGTGCTCAACGAGCAGCCCGACGTGCTGGCCGAACGCACCTACGCGGTCTGGCCCGACCTGGAACGGCTGATGCGCGAGCACGGCGTTCCTCAGTTCACTGTGGATGCTCACCGACCGGTCGGCGCGTTCGACCTGCTCGGTGTGTCGTTCGCCACCGAGCTGGGGTACACCAACCTGCTCACCGCGCTGGACCTGGCCGGCATCCCGCTGGAGGCCGCGCGGCGCGACGACACGCACCCGGTGGTGATCGCCGGCGGGCACGCCGCGTTCAACCCGGAGCCGATCGCCGACTTCATCGACGCCGCCGTGCTCGGCGACGGCGAGGAGGCGGTGCTCGAGATCACCGCGATCGTGCGGGACTGGAAGGCCGCCGGCCGGCCGGGTGGCCGGGACGAGTTGCTGCTGCGCCTCGCCCGCACCGGGAGCGTGTACGTGCCGCGCTTCTACGACGTGACGTACCTGCCCGACGGCCGGATCCAGAAGGTCAGCCCGAACCGCGGGGGCGTGCCGTTCCGCGTGCAGAAGCGCACCACCATGGACCTGGACTCCTGGCCGTACCCGAAGAAGCCGCTGGTGCCGCTCGCCGAGACGGTCCACGAGCGGTACGCCGTGGAGATCTTCCGTGGGTGCACCCGCGGCTGCCGGTTCTGCCAGGCCGGTATGATCACCCGCCCCGTGCGCGAGCGGTCCGTCACCACGATCGGGGAGATGGTCGCCGAGGGCCTGTCGTTCTCCGGCTTCTCCGAGGTCGGGCTGTTGTCGCTGTCCAGCGCCGACCACTCGGAGATCGGCGAGATCACCAAGGGCCTGGCCGACCGGTACGAGGGGACCAACGTCTCGCTCTCGCTGCCCTCCACCCGCGTCGACGCGTTCAACGTGACGCTCGCCGAGGAGCTGTCCCGCAACGGCCGGCGTACCGGTCTCACCTTCGCCCCGGAGGGTGGCTCCGAGCGGATCCGTCGCGTCATCAACAAGATGGTGTCCGAGGAGGACCTCATCCGTACCGTGGTCACCGCCTATCGGCAGGGCTGGCGGCAGGTGAAGCTGTACTTCATGTGCGGGCTGCCCACGGAGACCGACGAGGACGTGCTGCAGATCGCCCGGCTGGCGCACGAGGTGATCCAGGCGGGGCGGGCGGCCACCGGGTCGAAGGACATCCGCTGCACGGTCTCTATCGGCTGCTTCGTGCCCAAGCCGCACACGCCCTTCCAGTGGGCGGCGATGTGCCCGCCGGAGGTCGTCGACGACCGGCTCAAGAAGCTCAAGAACGCGATCAACGCGGACCGCTCGTTGGGCCGGGCGATCGGGTTCCGCTACCACGACGGGCAGCCGTCGCTGATCGAGGGCCTGCTCTCCCGCGGCGACCGCAGGGTGGGCGCGGTGATCCGGCGGGTCTGGGAGATGGGGGGCCGCTTCGACGGTTGGAGCGAGCACTTCTCGTTCCAGCGCTGGGTCGATGCGGCTGCAGAGGTTCTCCCCGCACACGGCGTGGACCTGGACTGGTACACCACCCGCGAGCGCGACGAGCTGGAGGTGCTGCCCTGGGACCACCTGGACTCGGGGCTGGACAAGGACTGGCTCTGGCAGGACTGGCAGAACGCGCTCAACGAGTACGAGCAGGACGACTGCCGCTGGACCCCGTGCTTCGACTGCGGGGTGTGCCCGAGCATGGACACGCAGATCCAGATCGGGCCCACCGGCCGGAAGCTGCTGCCCATCACCCCCGTCAAGGGCTAGTGCGCGCGGCGTACCTGACCGAGCTTGGCGGCCCGGAGGTGATCCGGGTCGGCGAGCTGCCGCAGCCACGGCCGGGACCGACCGACGTGCTGGTGCGGGTCGAGGCGGTCGGGGTCAACATGGTGGACACGTTCATCCGGTCCGGGGCGTACCGCACGCCGATCCCGATGCCGTTCATCGTCGGCCGGGACATGGTCGGCACCGTCGACGGCCAGCGGGTGTGGACCAACAGCCTGGGGCACGCCGGACGGCAGGGGCCGACGGCAGAGTACGCGGTGGTCCCCGCCGAACGCCTCTACCCGCTGCCGGCGGGGGTCGACCCGGTCGACGCCGTGGCGGTCGTGCACCCCGCCGCGACCGCGTGGCTCGCGCTGGTCAGACATGCCCGGGTACGCCCGGCCGAGCGGCTGCTCGTGGAAGGGGCCGCCGGAAACGTCGGCCGGGCCCTGGTCGAGCTCGGTGCGCAGCTGGGCGCCTACGTGGTGGCCACCGCGAACCCGGCCGACCACGACGAGCTGCGGCGGCTCGGGGCGGCCGAGGTCATCGACTACCGGGCACCCGACATCGGTGACGAATACCACGTCGCGGTGGACTGCTCGGGCCGCAACGAGCTGGCACGCACCGCGGAGCTGATGACGCTCGGCGGTCGGATCGTGCTGGTCGCCGGCATGGCGTCGACGTTGAGCGTGGCGGCCCGCGCGATCTACCTGCGCGACCTGTCGGTCCTGGGCTTCGTGATCAGCAACGCCACCGCGGCCGACCTGGCCTCGGCGGCCGGATGGATCAACGACCGGCTCGCCCGGGGCGGGCTGCGGCCGCGTGCCGTACGGACCGTCGGTCTGGCGGAGACCGCCGAGGCGCACCGGATGGTGGCCGACCGGGTACGCGGGCGGGTGGTGATCCAGCCATGGCGGTAGCGTGCGGGGCATCATGAACAAGCCACAGCCGGAGGGTGGTCAGGCGCCCGTCGTCCAGCGGATCCGGATCCGGTACGCCAAGCGTGGCCGGCTCCGGTTCACTTCCCACCGCGACTTCGCCCGCGCGTTCGAGCGGGCGCTGCACCGGGCCGGAGTGCCGGTCGCCTTCTCCCAGGGCTTCACCCCGCATCCCAAGATCTCGTACGCCAGCGCGGCACCGACCGGCGCCGCCAGCGAAGCGGAGTACCTGGAGATCGGCCTGCAGGCCCGGATGGATCCCGAGCAGGTGCGGGCGGCGCTGGACGAGGCGCTCTCCCCGGGACTGGACGTGCTGGAGGCGGTGGAGGCTCGCGCCCCGACCAGTCTCGCCGACCGGATCGACGCCTCGCACTGGCGGGTGGAGCTGCCCGGGGTGGCGCCCGACGCGCTGCGACACGCCGTGGCGGCGTTCGCCGCCGCGCCGGAGGTGACGATCGAGCGGCTGACCAAGCAGGGCCGGCGCAGCGTGGACATCCGCGGGGCAGTGGTGCGGATCGATGTCGTGCAACCTGACACGGTACCTTCCGAGTTCGGTGGCGTACCGTGTGCAATACTCGACCTTGTCGTACGGCAGGTCACCCCGACCGTACGGCCCGATGATGTCCTCGCCGGCCTCCGTGTGGTGGCCGACCTGGAGCCGCCGGTCCCGCCTCGGGCGACCCGGCTGGCGCAGGGCCGGCTGACCGCGCAGGGCGAGGTCGCGGACCCGTTGGATGCGGACCGCGATGGCGAGGTGGTCGGGGAAGATGCCTGGTCCCGGGCGTGATGCATGGCGGGAGCGGACATTTTCCGAGAGCGCTAGTCGTGTTCGGGCCGGCGCTCGTCGGCTGACTTAGGCGGCCGGCCGGACGAAGTTCCCGCTCCGCCCGTGTCGTGATGCGGCGGGACGGGCTTCGCCGGGCAGGCCGCCGGGAGATGACGCGGCACCCTGCGTGGCAGCGTTCACACGCGCCCGGGGCGCCCGGAGAACTGGAGAAAGTCCGGATGCTCGACAACGAGCCCACCGGTTCCGCCGACGCGGCGGCACCGGTCGAGGGCGGCGAACCGGCCGGCACGGAACCGGCCGGCGCCACAGAGAACAGCACCACCGGCCGCACGCGCACCCCGCGCAAGCGGGCCGCGAGCGGCGCGGTGACGGAGGAGACCAGCGCGACGCCCACCCGGCGTCGTCGCAAGGCGGTTGTCACCGCCGGTACGGATGAAGCGGCCGAGCCGTCGCAGGAGGGACAGGCGCCGCCAGAGGTCCCAGCGGTACCGTCCGGTGACGAGGCGGCCGCCGAACCCCCACCACGGGCCCGCAGCCGACGGCGCAAGGCGGCGCAGGAGCCGGCGGTCGTCGAGGCCGCCACCCCCGGCGCGGAGGCGACGCCGACCGCGGTCGAGGTCCCGCCGCCCGTCGTTGACGCTGCGGTGGCGGCCGGCGAGCCCGAAGGTGCCGAGCCCACTGCTGGCGGGCCGGGCGGCGAGCCCGTGGCCAGCGGGCCGGCGGCTGACGAAGCCGCGCCGGGCGGCGAGGTCGTGGTGGTCGAGGAGCGCACCGTTCCGGAGCCGTCCGGCCCGACCCGGCGAGCCACCACCGCCGTACTGTTCATGGCTCCCGAGGTCGCCGAGGTCGAGCCGGCGCGACCCATCGCCGGAGAGGGCGAGGAGCCCGGCGAGCCGGCGGCCGGCGCGGCGGAGACCGTCCGCAGGCGCCGCCGCAGTCGCCGCACCACCGAGCCGGAGGAGGCGGCCGAGCAGCCGGGCCCGGAGCCGGTCGAGGCAGCCGCGGCGGAGGAAGAGCAGGCCGCCGACCAGGAGGCCGAGGAGGCGGAGGAGGCGACCGGCGGGCGCCGGCGCCGCCGCCGCGGCCGGCGCGGCCGGGGCCGGGGCAAGGGCACCCACGAGGAGTACAGCGAGGACGAGGCCACCGCCGCGGATACCGGGGAGGCGGCCGAGGAGGCCGGGGCCGAGCCGGTGACCCGGCGGCGGGGCCGGCGGCGCCGCCCGGGGGGGCGGGGGGGGGCGGGGGGGGGGGGG
>JADGHA010000266.1 GCA_019689695.1 Micromonosporaceae bacterium
GTGGCGTCCTTGCCGGCATCCCGCTAGGCCGGGCCGGCCACCGGCTGCCGCCGCGCGGGCGGGTGTACCTGCGGCGGATCAGACCAGCCCGTGCTCGTGGGCGAAGACGACGATCTGCACCCGGTCCCGCAGGCCGAGCTTGCGGAGGATGGCGCCGACATGAGTCTTGACCGTCGACTCGCTGGCGTAGATCTGGCCCGCGATCTCCGTATTGGACAGTCCACGCGCGACAGCGGTGAACACCTGGCGTTCCTTCTCGGTCAGCGCCTGATACGCCGCGGGCGGCGCCGCCCGGCTGCGGAACTGGGCGTCGAGGAGCATGGCGAGGTCGCCCGGGGCGAGCACGGCGTTGCCCGTGTACACGGTTCTGATGGCTTCCCGCAGCATCGCCGGAGTGGTGTCCTTGAGCAAGAAGCCGCTGGCCCCGTAGCGGATCGCGGTGGCGGCCCGGTCGTCCAGGTTGAACGTGGTCAGCACGATCACCCGTACCGGTTCGGTGCGCCGGGCGGCCCGCTCCGGGGCGAAGATCTGCCTGGTCGCCTCCACCCCGTCCATCTCCGGCATCCGGATGTCCATCAGCACCACGTCGGGGCGCAGCTCGTCGACCAGCCGCACCGCCTCCAGGCCGTCCCCGGCGGCGCCGACCACCCGCATGCCGTCCTGGGCGTCGATGATGACCCGCACCCCTTCCCGGAAGAGCTCCTGGTCGTCGACGAGGAGGACGCCGATCTCGCGGTCCGCGTCGGTCACCGGGCCGCCACCTCGCGCGCACCGGCCCGGACCGGCACCCAGGCGGTCACCGTGAAGACCGTGCCGTCGGGCGAATCGCGGCGTCGTACGTCGAGACGCCCGCCCACGGAGTCCAACCGCCGTCGCATCCCGGTCAGCCCCTGCCCGGTCTCCCCCGCGCGCTGTGCGGCCGGGCGGTCGACCACGTTGCTGACCTCCAGCCGCAGGTCGCCACCGTGCTCTCCCCAGTGCCGCTCGACCCGCACCGGCCGGTCGCGGCGGCCGTGCTTGAGCGCGTTGGTGAGCATCTCCTGCAGCACCCGGTAAGCGACCACCTCCAGCTCGGGCGGCATCGGCCGAGCGGTGCCGTACTCGGCCGCGTCCACCTGGTGGCCGGCCGCGCGGATCCCGTCGATGAGGCTGTCCAAGCCGCCCGCGCGCGGTGCCGGTGGGTCGCCGGCTGCGCTGAGCACCTGCCGGACATCCCGCAGGGAGGCGCGCGCCGAGTCGGCGATGGTGGCCATCGTCCGCTTCAGCTTCGTGCCGTCGGGGTCCTCGACGTACTGGGCGGACTCGGCCTGGGCGAGGATGACCGCGAGCGAGTGGCCCACGACGTCGTGCACGTCCCGGGCCAGCCGCGCCTGCTCCTCGCGGAGCCGGGCGATCTCCCGGGCCTGCTCCATCTCGCGTTGGGCGCGGGCCGCCTGCTGCTCGGCCGCGACCATCGACCGCCGGGACTCGGCCGCCCGGTCGAGGAAGCGGGCGGCGAGCCCGGCCAGCCACGGCAGCCCGAGCAGCGCGACAACCGCGATGGCGACGACGACCTGCCACGAGGTCCCGAGCTGGTATGCCGCTTCAACCCAGCGCCCCGAGCCCAGGCCGAAGAACCGGTAGAAAGGCCGGGGACCGATCAGCACGACAATCACGGCCGGGGCGACGAGCACCGACATCCCACCGGCGACGACGGTGGTCGGCTGCCCCCAGCGGGCGGTCCCGAAGGCGACCACGGCCAGCGCGCTCTCCACCAACAGGACCGGCGTCATGGTAACCAGGTGGAACAGACCGACGGCCCAGGCCGCGGTGAGGGCGGCCGCGGGGGCGTGCCGGAACAGCGCCACCGCGGTGGCCGCACCCAGGGCCGCCAGCGCCAGTGCGTACGGCGGGTCGCCGGGCGGGGCCGCGTCGAGGGCTTCGACCATACCGAGGACGAAGACGAGCACGCCGGCGCCGGCATCCGGACCCCATGCCCGCCAGGGCAACGCGTTCATCGTGTCACCGCCACGCCGCAATGGAAGCACGAACCTCACCGCGACGCCGATCCGGCGAGCGCGTCGGTGACCAGCAGGTCAAGCAGGTCGGCGTAGGCCATGCCGGCGGCGGCGAACATCTTGGGTACCTGCGAATGCTCGGTGAACCCGGGGATCGTGTTGACCTCGTTGAGCACCGGGCCGCGCTCGGTCAAGAAGAAGTCGACCCGGGCCAGGCCGGCGCAGCCCAGCGCGTCGTACACCGCGACGGCGGCCCGTTCCAGCTCCGTGCGTTCCGTGTCGGCCAGCGGGGCCGGGACCAGGAAGCGGGCCGACCCGTCGTACTTCGTCCGGTGGTCGAAGATGCCCTCGGCCAGGATCTCCAGCGGCGGGGCGACCTGCCGGCCGCCACCGGGCCGGCCGAGCACGGCAACGTCGATCTCGCGGCCGTGCACCACCTCCTCCACCAGGACCCGGTCGTCGTACGCGAAGGCGGCGGCCAGGGCCGCCGGTAGCTGCTCGGCGGAGTCGACGAGCGAGACGCCCTGGCTGGAGCCGGCGGCGACCGGCTTGACCACGACCGGCCCCCGCCAGGCGTACGCCCCCACGTCGGCGCGGGTGAGCAGCTGACCGGGCGCGGTGGCCACTCCGACCGCGCCGGCGACCAGCTTGGTGACCCACTTGTCCATCGCCAACGCCCCGGCGCGCGGCGGCGACCCGACGTGGGGCACGCCCGCCAGGTCGCACAGGGCCGCCAGAGTGCCGTCCTCGCCGTGCGGGCCGTGCAGCATGGGCAGCACCGCGTCGCAGGTCCTCAGCACCTCGATCGCGGCGGCCAGCCCCACCGGTTGGCCGCTGTGGTCGCGCCACGTCCCCTCCCGGTCGATGGTGAGGCGGACGACGTCGTGACGGCCGGCCAGCGCGTCGGCGACCGCCGCCGCGGATGCGAGCGAGACGTCGTGCTCGCCGCTGCGGCCTCCGCCGACGACGGCGACCCGGCTCATCGCAGGCTCCTCAGTACCGGCCGCCCGGCAGCTGCCGCCACTCTCCGGTGCAGCCGCTGCCCCAGCCCGGTGACGATGTCGTGCTCGATCGTCGCGGCCCAGGCCGCCCACTCCGCGGCCGTCGGCTCGCCCGCGTCCCCGGGTCCGAACACGGTGGCGACCTCGCCCGGGTGCACCGGTTCGTCGCCGAGATCGATGACGGTCATGTCCATCGATATCTGCCCCACCACTGGGCGGCGCCGCCCGCGTATCAGCACTTCGGCTCGGCCGGACGCGTGGCGGGGCAGCCCATCGGCGTACCCGAGCGGGAGCAGGCCGAGGGTGGTGGCCCGCGGCGCCGACCAGCTTGCGCCGTAGCCGACCGGTGTGCCCGCCCGGACCTGCCGCGTCTCGATGACCGGCGCGGTGAGTGTCATCGCCGGGCGCAGCCGGGTGGTGCCGGACGGATCGATGCCGACCAGCCCGGCGCCGACCCGGCTCATCGTGTGATGGCTCTGCGGGTCGGTGAGGGTGGCCGCGGTCGCCGCGAGGTGGCGGTCGCGGGGACGCAGGCCGGCGGCGCGGGCCAGCCGCACGCCCCAGGCGAAGCGGGCCCGGGCGGCGGCGTTGCTCGGATCCGCGGGCCGGTCGGCGCAGGACAGGTGACCCATCACGCCGACCACCCTGATGCGTCCCTGCCGCTCCAGGAACCGGGCCGCGCGGCACAGCTCGGGCCAGTTGGCCGGGGCCGCCCCTTCGCGGGCCATTCCGGTGTCGAGCATCAGGTGCACCCGGGCACCGGGGGCCAGCTGGGCCACGGCGTGCAGGTGCTGCCGACTGGGCACGCCGACTTCGATGTCGTACGCGGCCGCGGCCGAGTAGTCGCCGTCGGGTGGGTTGAGCCAGCTGAGCACCGGTGCGGTGCAGCCCGCCTCGCGCAGGGCGACCGCCTCGGCCAGGGAGGTGACGCCGAGCCGGGTCGCCCCGGCGGCCAGCGCCGCCCGGGCCACGTCGACGGCGCCGTGGCCGAACCCGTCGGCCTTGACCACCGCCATCAGCTCGCCGGTGGCCCGGCCGGCGAGCAGCCGAGTGTTGGCGGCGACCGCGCCCAGGTCGACGGTGAGCGTGGCCGCGCCGGCCCGCGGGCGGGCCACGGCGGCCAGGGTCGGGGCGGTCACTGCTGGCTCCCGGGAAGTTCGACGGGGCCGTAGATCGCGGCGGGTGCGCCCGTCGTCACCGCCCAGTACGAGTCGCCGTACGACCAGTGCCACCACTCCGTGGGGTAGTTCACCAGGCCGGCGGCGCTGAGCACGCGCGCCAGCAGGTCCCGGTGGGCACGGGCGGCCGGCGACAACCCGGGCGCGGCGAAGTAGCACGCCCCGCCGGACTCCTCCGGAGTGGCATCGATCGGGGTGCCCAGGTCGAGCTCGCCGCCCGCGTTGTCGACCAGGGTCAGGTCCACCGCCGCACCGGCGACGTGTGGCGCCACCTCGACCGGGGCGACGAACCTGCTGGTCAGCCGCTCCAGATCGGCCGCCGGAAGGCCCGGGTACGCCGCCTGCAGCTGGTCGGCGTAGCGGGCGATGATCGCCCGCTGCACCGCCACCGGCCGGTGGCCCTCGACCACCCGCAACCCGATGCCCTCCGGCAGCAGGTCACGGGCGATCGCCAACCGGGCCGCCAGACTTGTTCGGACCAGGGCGCGCCGCGGACCGAACGACGCGTCGAGGGCGACCAGCGGCTCGCCGCTGTCGACCACCGGAACCGCGCCGACCTGTGGGTCGGAGAGAAGAATCGTCACGGCGACCACGATGGCGGCCGCGGTCCTGGCGCCGCCTCCGTCTCAGGTGCCGATCTGCTGTCCCACGGGACAACGCCGCCCCGCCCAGGAGACAAGCCGATTCGCCCGCGGGACAAGCCGATCCGTTCGGGCGGGCCGAGGTCACGACCGGGGATCTCCACTGCCGCCCACGGTCGCCGTGCAGGCCGGCGGTCACCGGCCCGTCGGCCGGGTGCCGGGCGAGCGGGCATCGGCGACATCGGCTGCCCGCCCGGGACCTATTTGGCGTCGGCGTAGCACTCCACGATCCGCGTCTCCAGCGGGAACCGCACCTCGGTGTCCCCGAACAGCAGCCGCCGGGTCCGCTCCCCCGCCTCGCGCACGGCGGCCACCACCGCGTCGGCCCGCTCCGCGGGGCAGTGCACGAGCACCTCGTCGTGCTGGAAGAAGACCAGCTCGCCGAGGCCGGCCAGCAGCGGGCGCAGGGTGGCGAGCAGGGTCAGCGCCCACTCCGCGGCGGTGGCCTGGATGACGAAGTTCCGGGTGAACCGGCCGCGTGCGCGGGCGCGGGCCACCGGGGCCGACCGGTCGCCGCCGGCATCGGGTTCCGGATCGGCCCAGGTGGCCGAAGCCGGTGGGCAGGTGCGGCCCAGCCACGACCGGACCAGGCCGCCGGCCTCGCCGGTGCGCGCCGCGGACTCCACGTAGTCGAACGCGACCGGGTAGTTGCGGCGCAGCGTGGCCAGCGCGGGTAGGGCGTCGCCGCCGGTCTGGCCGTACATCGCGCCGAGCAGCGCCACCTTGGCCTTGGCCCGGTCGCCGGCGAACGCGTCGGCGGCCAGCGCGGCGTACAGGTCGCCGGCCGCGGCGGCCGCGGCGAGCCGACGGTCCCCGGAGACCGCGGCGAGCACCCGCGGTTCGAGCTGGCCGGCGTCGGCCACCACCAGCCGCCAGCCGGGGTCGGCGACCACCGCCCGGCGCACCACCTTCGGGATCTGCAGCGCTCCTCCGCCCCGGGTCGCCCACCGCCCGGAGACCACGCCACCCGGCACGTACTCGGCCCGGAACCGTCCGTCGTGGACCCAGGTGTCCAGCCACGCCCAGCCGTGCGCGGTCCAGATCCGGTAGAGCTCCTTGTACTTCAGCAGCAGCGGCACGGCCGGATGGTCCACCTGGCGCAACACCCAGGAGCGGGTGCTCGGCACGTCGACGCCGGCCCGGCGCAGTGCGCGCAGTACCTCGGCCGGCGAGTCGGGGTGCAGCCGCGGGTCACCGAACGCCTCCCCGATCGCCGCGGACAGCTCGGCCAGCCGGCGCGGCGGGCCCACCGGGGACGGCTCGCCGAGCAGCTCCACCAGCAGCGCCCGGTGGATGTCGGCGCGCCACGGCAGGCCGGTCCGGCCCATCTCCGCGGCGACCAGCGCGCCGGCGGACTCGGCGGCCACCAGCAGCCGGAAGCGGCGGGGCTGCTCCACCGCATCGATCCGGGCGCGCTGGTCGGCGTACACCTTGACCAGCGTTTCGAGCC